>JBGQGR010000336.1:0-4296 GCA_041497495.1 Anaerolineae bacterium
TCTGTTGCTTAAATTCCATGAATGGATGATCAAGCATAAATATTCTGATCAGACCCGCACCAATTACATTGCAGTTGCGAAGCGCTTCCTCATCTGGCTCGATGCCAACGATCGATTGCCACAAGTGTTTCAGGTGGGCAAAGCCGTCAATCGATTGAAAGCCGCGCGCGGCGCACGTCGATCCGCTAAGGCGGGCCGCGAACCCGATCCGGGAATCGCCCGCATCGTCACCTATTATGATGCGCTGCCCATGCCCACGTCCGATGAGTCCCGCAGCAAATTCAAGCGACTTGAACTTCTGCGCGCGCGGGCGGTCGTGCACACCTTGTATGCCTCAGCCGGACGCGTGAGTGAGGTCGCATCGCTGACGCGCGAGATGGCGCTCGATGGCCGCAAACGCGAGATTCGAATTACGGGCAAAGGTAACAAGGATCGATTATTGTTGCTCACCAAAGAGGCACAACAAGCGATCGCTGCTTACTGCCGTGAACGTGATGACGATTATCCCGGCTTGTTCATTTCACATGGACGCGATATTGGCAAAACACTGGGGCGTGGCACGTTGTGGTCGATCGTTAAGCGCGCGGCCAAGGCGCTGGGCTTATTCAAAGGCACATCGCCACACGCCTTCCGGCATTTTCGAGCGCAACAACTCTTAAATGAAGGCATGGATTTGGATGTGCTGCAAACTTACCTCGGTCATGCGGACATCAGCACGACGCGCCGAATTTATGCGCCATACACTGCCGTGGAAAAGGTGCGCGATCAATTGGAGACTTTTGGTCGAACGCCAAGTGATGCAGCAAGTGATAGTATGAAGAAAGAATGAGGAATAGCGAGATGGGGAGAAAGCAAGATCGCCAAAAACCTGTCAAATTTTGTTCGATCATCTGGTCTCGACTGACTGACGATCAGGTTGATGATCGAGCGGGGCTTGAGTGTCGTTAAAAATCTGACAGGTTTGACCGCGCCATCCGCTACCCGCCCTTCATCATCTGCTCAACCTTCGCCAGCATGCCCTTCACCTGCTCCGCGACGGGCGAACCAAGTTGTTCAAAGTAACCGATGCTTTCACGATACAACTTGGCGGCTTCGGCCAGATTCATATTGTGTTCGGCAATTTGTCCAATCTTAGCCGTGTTCAATCCAAGCCAATACAAATCATGCAACTGTTCGGCAATGTCAATTGAATGCTTAAGTAACGACGCGGCCTTGCTCCACTCATCTTGTTGCATTTTGATATTTGCCATCTCGCTGAGTGTGGCAGCTTTACCTTGCAGTTCGCCCAACCACTCAAAAGTGTCGAGGCTTTGTTGATACAACTGCATAGCGCCATTCAGATCATCACGCACCTCCGACACTAACGCCATTTGATGCAGCGTGCGGGCTTTGCCTTGCAAATCGCCCAGCCGCTCTTTAAGGTCGAGGGATTGCTGATACAAAACCATCGCGCGGTCGAGGTCGTTGCGCGCGACGAGCACACCAGCAATTTCATGCAGTGTGGTGGCTGTGCCTTTTAGATGGCCCAGCCGCTCGGAAGTGTCGAGGCTTTGCTGAAACAAAGCCATCGCGCCGTTGAGATCGCCAAGACCTGCCTTGAACCCCGCCTGTGTGTGTAATAACTTGCCTAATCGATCCTGCCGCTCATTCGACTCTGGCATCTTGCGTGTCGCTTCAAGTCCACGCTCCATCCACATTGTTGCTAAATTCCAATAACCGCGTAAGCGGAGGTATTCATCAATATACCATGCCAGATCAGATACATCAGACCACATCTGATCTGCCCATGCCCAATCGAGCGACGCGATCAAGTTATCATGTTCTTCCGCTAGTAAATCATTGTTGCGCCAATTCGCTTTAACAAAGTCAACATACTTTGCTACTGTTCGCTGTCTTGCCTCTTGCAAGCTTGTTTCCTTCTCCCCTGCCCCATGCCTCTTCACCCAATCGATCACCGTCGGATGCAAAGCGTAGCGTTGAACTTCATCTTGCTCAAATGCGATCACACCGTGATCGACTAACGCTTCGAGTCCAGCGACCGCATCGCCACACGCGGCGGTGGCCGCTTCGGCGATCATGCGCGGCTGTGGGAAGATCGTCAGTCGCAGCAGCGCGGTCTGGGCTAAGTCGCCCGCATCATGCACCTGTTTGCCGATCATTTCTTGCAGCGCCTCATCCAGTTTGCCGGACAGCGGCGCCAATTCGCTTTTGACTTGAGCAAACGGAATCTTCTTGCTGCGATTGACCGTGAGGCGAATTAATTCGGGATGGCCTTTGACGCGATCGACTAAGGCTTTGGCTTCGTCGAGGTTCTGCCATTGCGGGGCGGCGTTCTCATTCCGCGCGATGAAGCGCGCATACTCAATGGCCGAATCTTCATCGAGTCCATTGGTCAAGTTGATCTCACGCACATCTTTGAAGTGATCAGACAACGGCGGGCGCAGTGTGAACAGCACTTTGCTACCCGCATCCATATTGAGCGACGCCACAAACTCGGCCAACGCGTCTTTCGCCATCATACCCGTTTCGGGCGCGCGCACGTTCGTCACGCCGTTTTGAAAGCGCCACGCGTTGCGATCGCCCGCTTCAAACGCCAGCGCGCTCTTGCCCATGCCGCCGATGCCGGTCAACGCCACGCCGCGCAGATCGGCATTGTTCAGTGCGTCGGCGATCATCAACAATTCCTTGCGGCGGCCAAAGAACCGCGCGGATTCATCCGGCAGCGACGAGCCTTCAAAGACTTGCGAAGCCAGCACTTCACCGTCCGGTCTCGGAAACTTCAATTGATCATCGCCCTCGATGATCGCGTTGCCTTTCTCGGCCTCGAATTGCGCGGTCGTCTCTTTCACGGCTTGATCGAATGCCACGCGCAGCGATCGGCCCGCGGCCAATTCTCGATAGAGCGATTGGGTGAACACGAGTTTCATCAAGCCGCGATCGTCTTCGAGCGCCAATTTTTCTGGCAAGCCATGACAAATGAAATGCACGATGTTGAATTGTTTGACGTTCGGCGAGCAAATAGCGTGGAGTTGTGTTTCGGTCGGTGGCCGCAAGCGAGCCAACAGCATCGGCGCAACCTTCGATGCGTCACGTAGTTTCGCCCATTCGGCGCGACCGGAGAGTGAAACAGGCGGACGATCATTGTCATGCAGTCCTGCAATCGGCGCGGCGATCACGGCCAGCACTCGCAATGGCTGCGGCTGCTTTTGTTGTTGCAGACTCATCTGCTGAAGCAACTGCTGCGCATCATCCGCAACGATGATGTTCGTGACTTTGTCGCGACCAACCACGTCTTGCGCGTTGACTGTATCCGCGTTTACGTTCACGCCGCCCGAAATGTTTTGTTCCATCAATGCGCCGCCGTGTTAATAAAGTGCGCTCATTATACGATCGAAGTTGATCAAGACCTAATCAGAATCTTGCGTCACTGCGAGCGCTTTTTGCGAAGCAGTCTCCTTGTCCGTCGAAGAAGAGATTGCCACGCCGCCTACGGCGGCTCGCAATGACGACAACCAGCACACGGTCTTAGGTGTTGCATCACTTTCAACTTGCATGTACACTTCAGTTGTCATGCTGAGCAAAGTCCTTAGATGGCACAGCCTCTAAGGATGTGCCACGAAGCATCTCGGTCAATAGTGCGAGACCCTTCGCTGTGCTCAGGGTGACACTCTTACAAAATTAAGGAGCCGAACATGAAACGTCTATCTCTAATCGTCAGTTTGATCGCGATCGCCGCGCTGAATCTATCGGCGTGCGGCGCGAACATCAGTATCAACCTCTTCACCGCCAATGAAGTCGTGTCACAGTCATTCACCGCGACCGGCTCAACACGCGTTGTGGTCGAGATGTTCAACGGCAACATCGACGTGATCACCGGCAACGACAGTACAATCAAGATCGATGTCGATAAGCGCGGCGGTGGCAATTCGCAGGAAGCCGCTCAAGCCGATCTCAAGAACGTCGCCGTCAGCATGACTCAGACCGGCGACACGATCAATGTAGTCGCCAAGCGCACCGATAAGCAAGTCGATATTGGCAACAGTGGCGCATCGGCCAGTCTGCGTGTGCCGAATGGGACGCAGATCGAAATGCACACCGGGAATGGCAAGATTACTTTGTCCGGGCCTGTCGGCAATGTGGTCGCTACGACTTCGAACGGCGCGCTTGAAGTGAAAGGTGCGGCTGGCTCGTTGAATCTGACGACGAGCAATGGCGGCATTACGGTAAACGGCGGCTCGGGTCAGTTCGTCTTGGAAACAAGCAATGGCGGCATCGATGTCACCGCCGACAACGTCA
>JBGQGR010000337.1:0-4290 GCA_041497495.1 Anaerolineae bacterium
CCCCCTGCGGGCGGAAATGGAAAATTTGAAATGCCTACACTAAAAAATATTTGGGTGAATCCACAAACGCGGATCGTGAGCGATGACGGCGAGACGGCTATCCTCGAAGTCAGCGGCCTGATCTGCGAATGGGGCTGAGCGCGAAATGTGAGCGCGGCTCTGGCAGAGCTGCCCAACGTCGAAGCGATCGAGCACGCCGCTGGCTCCGATCGGTTCACGATCAAACATCGGGGCGAACTGATCGATGCACCAGCCGCAGTGGATCGAATTGTGATTTTGAAGTGGCTGAGGCGCGGATTGGAACGGTTAGCATCGATTCGATCCAACAAACATTGAACTAAGTCAGGCGGAAGGGAATGAACTCATGGGACGCATCGCAGAGAGTATCGACATCAGTGCTTCACCTCAATCGATCTGGGACTATGTGCAAGATTATCAACATCGTACCGAATGGGATACGACTGTGCATGAATATCGACCGATCGGGACAGACAAAGTCGGCAAAGGCGTGAGTGTCCTAGTCAAAAGTTCGGGCTTTCCAATGAATGAATACGAAGCGGTGTATGTGAGTTTTGAGCCATACAAAGTTTGAGCGATCAAAATGACCAAGCCGATCAAGAATGTGATGTTCAAAGCGTTAGCCGGTTCATGGCGCTATCAAACACTCAACAACGGACAGACTCGCTTCAGCATGACTTTCGAGTATGATCTCAAATTGAAATTCACGGACAAGTGGCTGGTCGCGCCGATCTTGCGACGAGGCTTCAAGCAATCGCTCGCGAATCTGAATCGCAAATTTCAGCCAAAGCAATAGCCAATGCGAGATGGAGGCATGACATGTCAATCGATCTACAGACCGTATTAATCGTGGGTTTGGCGGCTTACATCTTGGGCATGTTGACGGCGTTGCGCATGGAACACAGCAAAGGCCATTAAACAGGTTTCACCGGATGCTGAATAAAAAGGCATCCGTCACAATCAGGGCGGCGGCCAAGCGGGGCGCGCTCAGACCGCCGCCCGTATTCTTAGACGCAGCAAATATCGTATAATCGAGTGGAGGAAACGTCATGCCCGATATTGATGAACAAATTCAAAAAGCGCAGCAGGCCGGCGAGTTCGATCAACTGCGCGGCACAGGCAAACCCTTCACGCATCTCGACAGCGATCCATTGCGGCATTTATTGGATGCGCAGGGCTTTACCCCGCAATGGCTGGAAGTCGATCACGAGATTCAGCGCAAGATCGAACTGGCCGAACAAGCGATCAAACGCACCTACGAATGGGTGATGGAAATCTGGAGCAGCGGCAGCGCCGATCGGCATTTCGCGCAAGAAGAGTGGCGCCGCGCGCTGCACACCTTCGATGAACGGATCGCCGAGATCAACACGCAGATCAAGTCATTCAATTTGGAACTGCCGGACGCGGTACGGCATTTGCAAAGGTTTCCGATCAAGCGCGAGGAAGTTTTCAAGCGATTGGGCTTGAAAAGTAATTTGGTATAACGCAGCCAGGGCGAGTTATAACGCGCCCGCTCATTTCAATAATCCACTCTTTCGCAAAATCGACCACTGAGCGTTGCAAAACAATCAAGTTGTTCTACGCCAACGTTGAATCTAGTGTGCCCACAAGCCGCCAGTCTGTTCCAACCAATTAGCGATCTGCTCGACGGCGCGATCGATATTGTTGTCCGAAACATCGACTTCCAGCTTCGGCAGGATCGAGTCGCCGATCAGTCGGCGCATGAGTTCCTGCTCGTTGATAAAGATCGATAAATCGTCATACTGCGAAGGCTTGCCGGAAACTTTCAAACGCTCTTCACGCGCGGCGGCAAACGATTCAGCCGATCGGGCGCAGAAGATCAATCGGAAGCCGAGCGCATTCAATCGATCTTCGATCCAGCGAAAGTCGTAATCCTTGTGGTGAGTCTGTAATTGATAGGCGCGTGTCGAGATGTGAAATCGATCGATGATCCACGAGTAGTAGCACTGCAATTCAAACAAGCGCAGCCAGGTATGATACGTTTCCATCGCCTGTGCTTCTTCGTGCGGTTCGAAGTTGATCAGGCCGCGGCCCCACGGAAAGTTGGTAAACGCGCACCATTCCGCCGAAATCAACGGCGAAGGATAACGATACTTGCGCGGCCCAACGATGCGCGGATGCTCATTCAAAGCAAAGGCGATGTCGGTCTTGAAGGTCAGCCGCGTGCCTTCCAAAATTATTTTCGGACACAGTTTATTGGACATGGGATTCCATCGGGCGAGGTCGCCTCGCCCTACTCATTTGATTTTAGCGCTAAGGCTGGATCGATCTCGATCGATGGTGAATTGAAGTCGAAGCGAGGATCTTCACGCAGCGTTTCAAACACAGGATTGATAATGAGCGGATGCCGCCAACCGATTGTTCTTTCAGTTCCGAAGCGCGGCATTTTGTTGACGCCGTGAATCGCCCCGGCCAGCGCGGCGGGCTGCATGAAGGCAACTGCTTTAACGAGTGACGTGAATGCGATTAAGAGAGATTGATTCGAATGTGCGTCTTGCAATGTCAGTGCTTCCCAAGTTGTGCCCGGCTGCCTATCAGCCCAGCCGCGCGAGGGCGGTTGCTGCCGAACCAGCAGATGCACCTGCGGATAACGTTGTGCGGCCTGATCAAGATTCAGAATCTCGATCGCGGCAGATTCGATCTGGGCGATGGTGGCAATCCGATCGGTGGTGCGAGGCTGATCGGTCGGGCGTTCGCCGCGCACCAGGATAAAGGAATCGCCCAATACACTTTCGGTGAGGATGCGGGTTAAGCCGTTCGAAATCAATGCCTCGGTGAGCAGTTCAGTCGTGACACCCACTTTATTCGGAATCAAAAAGATCGCGCGGCCATTCGGTCGCAGCGAAGCGACCGCGTCTTGAACGTGGACAATATCAGACGCGACGGTCGCATCGACATCATTAGTGCTTGAAGTTTTGATTGCGTGCTGTCGATCGAGCGCCATGCACCAACGCTTACTGCGAGCGTCGAGCGGGCGCACGCGCGGCAGATCGGCGCTAGGCGGCAGATGTTTCAGGATAAGTTGGGTAATGTCGAGAAGTTCGGGCATGGATCATATGACAAATGAATAATGACCAATGACAAAATAATGCGTGTTCTGTCGCTACTAATTACTTTGCACTAATCATTCAACGCTTCAAGCACTTTCTTCAACGCGATCAGACTGGCACCAGAATGAGAGCCGTCAACATCCTCGAGCGTGTAGTGCCGATCGAAGGGATTGGCTTTGAAATCAGATGAGTTAATCAAAGTCTCAAGATTCTTCGCCACGCTCGAGCGTTGATTAAGCGGCCACAGGCGCGCGGTTTTGGTCCAGAAGATCGTGTAGGAGTAATCGATCGGTTCGCGTGAAGAGACGCGCTGCTCGCGCTCGCGATCGATCGCTTGCGATTGCGTGAGTTTCGGTGGTTGAGTGAATAAGCGTTTGAGTGCTTCGCGAATAGTGGTCAATGATCGACCCTCACCCCGACCCTCTCCCTTGAAGGGAGAGGGAGGCAGATTAAAGTTTCTTTTCCATCACCCACATTCCGAAGCCGTCTTCTTCGCGAAGATAGCCCGCGTCCGACATGGCTTTCAGCAGCGGATCATATTCCAGCACACCGACTCTGACATTTTCTTTGCCGCGCTGTTGCGCCAGCGATCGGATCGAGCGGGCGAGTTGAGTGATCGATTCCGGTTTGCCGTCGATATGATCGATCCGCAACCGATCGGTTTCTTCGCCGTCACGCGGACGCAGCACACACCACGCAGCGATTCGACCCGCTCGATCTTTAAGGCCATAGACTTCATGCGCTTGAAGTAATTCGCGCACAGCAAATTCAGTCAATGAATGCACTTTCCAACCAGCGCGATACAAGCCGTGCGCATGACGGACGAGCGGTGAAGCGAGCCATTCACGCAGTGCGGGCAGATCGTCGAGTGTGAGACGAACGCTGGGGTTTCGCTGATCGAGCATAGTAGCGGTATACATCAAATAAGTGAGCACATGCTCAAAGCCCGCTTCCGATCCGATCGCCAGACTGCCGACATTATTACTGTCGGTCATATATCGAATCACGCTGCCGCCGAGTTTGCGCGCGAGATCAACTTGATAGCGATTCAGCGTTTCGCCGATGCCTTGACCGCGCGCTTCCGGATCGACGCGCAGACCTTCGAACCACCATTCGTTCGAGCCGATGTCGGTGAGTTTGGCAATGGCGACACAGTGTCCATCCAATTCGACGGCGGTGAATTCGCCACGCGGATCGATCA
>JBGQGR010000338.1:0-4280 GCA_041497495.1 Anaerolineae bacterium
CACCTTCAAGGAACTCACCAAGATCACTAGCTTCTTAATCGAACGCAGCAATATGCCAAAGATACCCAAAATCCTAATGGAGAAGTTGAGTTTTAATTCTTAGTCGCACTCTAACCGATTCAAGCCAAGGAAGGTAACAATTGATTATTCGATCTCTCGCCGTCTCGCACTCGTTGTTACAGCGCATTGGGCCGATGCTGTTGACAACCATAGCGTTGATACTGATGCTGGTCATCAGCCTTAATGGGCTGTCCATCGCAAACGCCACACCCACCATTCGATATGCTAAACCAACAGCCAGTGGCTCGGGAAATTGCGCTAGCTGGGCTAACGCATGCACACTGAAAACCGCGCTGGATGGATCGATCAGCGGCACTCAAGTCTGGGTCGCACAGGGCATTCACAAATCCAGCTTGACGCTGACGACAACCTCTTTTGTATTAAAAAGTGGTGTGCAAGTCTATGGCGGCTTCACGGGCACTGAGACGCTGCTCGCTCAACGCGATTGGGTGGCGTATCCCACAGTACTCAGTGGCGATATCGAGGGCAACGATACAACGGATTATCGGGGCGTAGTGACAGAGACTGCCTATCTCATCGGGAACAATTCCACTCACGTCGTAAGCACCAGCAATACGCTGAGCAACACTGTGCTAGACGGATTCTACATCACGGCTGGTAATGCGACCGGCCCAACGGCTCCATTTTGTACGGATGGCTGCGGCGGCGGCCTATTTAACATCAGCGGCAGTCCAACTCTGCGCAACTTGATCTTCAGCGGCAACTACGCCAACGCGCGCGGCGGCGGAATGTACAATCAATCGTATGGCGATCCCGCGCTCAGCAACATCACGTTCGTCAACAATGCCGCCGAAGAAGGCGGCGGTGGACTGGAAAACGATCTTGGTAATCCCAGTCTGTTCAATGTCACGTTCAACGGCAACGCGGCCTTGTTTAAAGGTGGCGGCCTGGAAAACTTGGAAGGCAATCCAACACTCACCCTTGTTCACTTCAATGGCAATTCAGCCATTAGCGGTGGTGGAATGTACAACGCGACCTTGAGCTATCCCGTATTAGACACAGTCATTTTCATCGGCAACATGGCGGCCGATGGCGGCGGGTTCTATAACGCGAACAGCAGCACTTCAATCCTCAGCCACACCGTCTTCATCACCAACACAGCGAATACATCCGGGGGCGGACTCTTTAACACCGCTGGCTCTGTGGGCTTGAGTAATTCAGTTTTCTTCGCCAATACCGCGCCCGATGGCGCCGGGCTGGCGAATGGTGCGGACGGCACACTTAGCTTGCTCAATTCGAAACTATGGGGCAACGCGGCAAGCAATCGCGGTGGAGGCGTGTATAACGCCGCGACCGGCAGTGCGTCCTTGGTCAATGTGATCGCCAGCGGCAACTCGGCCCTCGCCTTCTATGGCGGCGGAATTTACAATGCCGGTTACGCATCGATAGTGAATGTGACATTGAGTGGCAACTATGCCAATACCTCTGGTGGCGGGTTGGAGAACTATAACAGTGGTGCCGTCGCGAATATCGCCAACAGCATTTTCTTCAACGACATCGCAGACAACGCCATCTCAGAAATCGTCGACGCGCATGGCTCCGCCACGGCGATCACCAACTCAATCGTGGAGTACGGCTACGTTGGCACGAACATCATCGACACCAATCCTTTGTTTGTCAGCGATCCGTCTTCGGGCGATGGAGACTGGACTACACTAGCTGATAACGACTATGGAGATTTACACCTGTTAGACATTTCACCCGCGATCGATCTGGGCGACAATGCTTACATCCCGATCGGCATCACCACTGATCTCGATGGGTTGATTCGCATCTTGCACGGCACAGTGGACATCGGCGCATACGAATTCTATTTCCACCTAGATGTGTTTTTGCCCATCGTGCGACGTTGACTATAATTGAACTAGAATTAAAATACGCTGTTGATCGATTTATCAAGACGAGGGCAATATGCAAAAAGGATTTAATCGGCGTGAGTTCCTGAAGATCGGCGGCGCGGCAGCGATCCTGCCGTTTTTTGCGGGCATAGCCCGTTTCGATTTGAAAGCAGCACTGGAGCCGGCCCCGGCTTCATTCGGCCGCATTACCACCGGCCTGCGACAGGCCGTTCGCACCGAAACCTCGCTGAAAAGCGATTTGGTTGCGTGGAAAGTCTACGACGAAGTTATCCCGTTATACGCGGCGACGATCGGCGACGCACTCTGGCCGAGCAATTCGATTTGGTATGAGACCGACGGTGGCTTCATTCACAGTGGCTTTGTGCAGCCGGTCGAGAATACACCCACAACCGATATTCTCACGTCGATCGATGCGCCCGGTGTATGGACACAAGTGTGTGTGCCCATCGCTATAACCCGATCGAACCCGGCGGCCCAATGGCCGGGCCGCAAGATTTATTACGGCAGCGTATATCGCGCAGTCAAGCCAGCGATCGGGCCGCAGGGCGATGCATGGTATCAACTACAAGAAGGTATCGCCTATCGGCCCGGCCCGTTCGTGCCCGCGTCGTCAATGCGATACATTTCCCCATCACAACTTGAACCGATCTCGATCGGCGTGACGAATAAACGGATCGAAGTCGATCTTAAGCAGCAGCAACTGACCGCTTTTGAAGGCGACAACGCGGTCTTCACCACTCGCGTCGCTTCCGGTTATGGCATTCACTTCACTCCGCGCGGCGAGCATTTTGTCATCCGCAAACAACACACGGCTTACATGATCGGCGGCGCAGGCCCGGACTACTACAACTTGCCCGGCGTGGCGTTTCCGGTTTACTTCACATATTCCGGTTGCGCCACTCATGGCACATATTGGCACAACGACTTCGGTCGACCGCGCAGTCACGGTTGTGTCAACGCCACCAATCAAGCGGCGCAGTGGCTCTTTCGCTGGACGGAACCAGCAGTGCCTTACACCGAATATGGTCTACCAATCAAGCGCGGTGAAGGCACTAAGGTAGTCGTCGTGTAGGTAATTCTAACGCACTGGACAATCGCCAAAGCGGGTGTCCAGTTATTTCGCTCTGGATTCCCGCCTGCGCGGGAATGATTATTAGTTGGCCTGACGTGAGAGAACTATAAATCTCTTTTTGAAAACGATCGTATCGCCAGCAACAGAACGATCCCCGCAAAGACCAACGCATAAACTACGATGTTTGGATCAGGCTCTGATAATCCGCCAAACATCAAACGGAATGGATTCACTCCCTCAGCGGTCTGCGTCAGTGCCAAGCGCCATAACGCATCGCTGGGCATGATGATCGTTGCGATGTGACCGATCGTCAGAGCCGCATCGTTATTGAGAAACGCCCCGATCTGCTCAATGAAGCCGCCGATCAACGCGGCTCCAAATAGGCCAAAGCCGAACACGCCGTTCGCTAACGTCGATAAGCGCGTGCCGCCTAACAACGACGCGCATAATAGCACGATTGATTCAAGGAACATCAAGACAATCGCGCCCAACGGATTCGGCGGAGTGTAGCCGGTAATCAATGCGGTGAGCAAAATAACGCCGCCCGATAGAAATAAGACACACGCGCCGAGCATGATCATCAAACCCAGCCATTTGCCTAACAAAATATCCGATCGGCGGATCGGCTTAACGGCGATCGATTGAATCGTGCCGGTGCTGATCTCGCCCGATATGGTGTCGACCGAGACCAACACACTCAACATTACAATCAAGAAGTTGGCCGCGTACAAGCCGGACATGAGCAAGAAGCTGTAGACGCTGCTGATCGGCAGACGGCCAGTTGCGCCTGAACCGTATTCCAAAATTTGGCCGTGCGCAAAGCCCACTCCCAACGAGAACAGAATCAGGAACACCGCGCCGAGGATCAATAGTCCCAATATGACTTTGCGCCGCAGCGCTTCACGGATCGTTAAGCGGATGATGATTGGAATGGGCATCTCACAAACTCTCTTCCGCGCCGACGATTTGCAAAAACAATTCTTCGAGCGAGACATGCTGCGGCATCAGCGAATATAGATCGATCCCCTGCCCGATCAACCAGCGCGCGAGATCGGGCAGCCGGCTATCGTCGTCAACTACCAGGCGGATGCGGTTATCCTCGATCGATACATCGCGCCCCCATTGAACCAAGCTGCGCAACAGATCATCCTGCGTTGAAACCGACCCAATTCGAATCACGACCGGCATTGGTCCATGATCTAAATCTTTCATCGCGACATCTTTCACGACGCTGCCATGCTTGATGAACACCACTCGATCGCAAGTGA
>JBGQGR010000339.1:0-4280 GCA_041497495.1 Anaerolineae bacterium
GCCAACGCAGTAATACGTGTGGTAATTGGCCCATTTTGAGCAGTGAGGGTAATGCCGCTTCTTAAGGTCAATTGCTCCGTATAGACTCCAGATGCAACGATAATTTGATCACCTGAAGTGGATGCATCGAGCGCAGGTTGAATTGCATCGTAGTCACAGCCCACAGAGCAAACAGTGATCTCATTCTTCGGTGCAGCAATTGTAGGAATGACAACGATCAACAAGAACAACAATATCGCAAATACAAATGAGATTCGGGAGTCCATAAGATCACTATAGCATAATCCTGCAGCCGAGGCAAAAAAGCGAAAGGCGCAGAAGGTGAATAAAACCTCTGCGCCTGTTCATGTGATGGAACTCTTACTCTTCCAGCGTCGATATATCGCCTTCGGGCAAACCTTGTGCTCTTGCTTTCAACACGCGACGCATGATCTTGCCCGACTTGGCATCAGTTCATGTGAGACTGACGATGGCTAGGCTGTCACAGTTTCAAAAGCAACGCGCATTTGATCAGCGCCAGCCGTAAAGTTCAACTTCTCAAAACCGATCACACGTCCCGATTTGTCTTTCATCAGGATCACTTCATCGCCGGTCTCTTCTGAAACATATTCATCTTGTGGATTGGCGAACCAAACTGTTAAGGTATTGCCAGTCCGATCGTAAAAAACTTTTACCTGTGCCATCTGTTTGTCCCACAGCCCGGCATCATATTCATCAACCCATTTACGCAAGCGAGCAAACTCTTCCGGTGGCAGAAGCGTGATCTCATTCTTGATCTCTTCTATATTCGCATGAATTCCTTTCATTCGTGTTCATTCGTGGATCGAATCCTACTCTTCCAACGTCGATATATCGCCTTCCGGCAAACCCTGCGCTCTTGCTTTCAATACGCGGCGCATGATCTTGCCCGATCGAGTCTTGGGCAGTTTATCGACGAACTTGATCTCTTCGGGCTTGGCGATCGGTCCCATCTCCGTACCGACATGTTTCTTGAGTTCTTCTTCGAGCGCAGGCGATGGCGTCGCATTGTTGCGCAATAACACAAAGGCGTGAATCGCCGTGCCTTTCACTTCGTGCGGCAAACCGATGACAGCCGCTTCCGCCACGGCTGGATGACTGACCAAGGCCGATTCGATCTCCGCCGTGCCCAATCGATAGCCGGAGACTTTGATCACATCGTCGACGCGGCCGATGATCCAGTAGTAACCGTCTTTGTCGCGCTTGGCCGAATCGCCCGTGAGATACACGCCTGGATATTTGCTCCAATATTGTTCAACATACCGATCGGGATCGCCGTAGATCGTGCGGAGCATCGCCGGCCACGGTCGCTTCAAAACGAGAAAGCCTTCTTCACCATCGTTCACCGGTTTGCCCGCTTCATCATAGATGTCGGCTTGCATGCCGAAGAATGGCCGCGTGCCCGATCCGGGTTTCAATGCGACGCAGGGCAGGGGCGTGATTATAAACATGCCCGTTTCGGTTTGCCACCACGTATCCATGATCGGACATTTACCTTTGCCGATGTTTTTGTAATACCAGCGCCACGCTTCGGGATTGATCGGTTCGCCGACCGACCCCAACAATCTCAACGATGAAAGATCGCAGCGATTGGGCCACGCTTCGCCCCAGCGCATCAAGCCGCGAATCGCGGTCGGTGCGGTATAGAACACGGTGATGCCGTATTTCTCGATTAGCTTCCACCACCGATCGGGATACGGATATGTCGGCGCACCTTCATACATGAAACCCGTCGCGCCTAAGATCAAGGGTGCATAGACAATGTACGAATGTCCGGTGACCCAGCCCGGATCAGCCGCACACCACCAGCGATCATCATCTTTGAGATCGAACACATACTTCAGCGTCGTCGCCACGCCGACTTGATAACCGCCGTGCGTGTGAACGATCGCTTTGGGCTTGCCCGTCGTGCCCGAGGTGTACAGCATGTATAACGGATCTTCGGCATCGACGATCTCGGTGGGGCATTTCGGATCGGCGATCGGCAGCGCCATCAAATCGTGATACCACATATCTCGACCGATTTCCATACTGATCTCATGGCCGGTGCGCTTGACGACGACAACATGTTCAACGACTCCGGCACGTTTGAGCGCTTCATCGGCGATCTTCTTGAGCTCAACAATCTTGCCGTTGAGAAAAGCACCGTCGCACGTGATCAGCACGCGCGATTGCGAATCTTCGACGCGCCCATGCAGCGCTTCGGTCGAAAAGCCGCCATACACCACGGAATGCACCGCGCCGATCTTCGCCACGGCCAGCATCGCGATCGGCAGTTCGGGCACGCGGCCCATATAGATCGTCACCCGATCGCCTTTGCGCACGCCCAACGATTTCAACACGCTGGCGAATTTGCTGACTTCTCGATTGAGCGCGTAATACGAAAACGTTCGCTGCTCGCCGCGCTCGCCTTCCCAGATCAACGCAAGTTTGTTTTTGCGATAAGTCTGCATGTGCCGATCGATCGCGTTGTAGACGATGTTGGTCTTCGCGCCGACGAACCATTTGAAGAACGGTTTGTTGGAATCGTCGAGTACTTTCGTCCACGGCTGATGCCAATCGATCAATTCTTTAGCGCGCTCTTCCCAGAAACCGACGAAATCTTTATCGGCTTTAGCGGCCATCTCGTCCCAATTTTTGATGTGTGCCTGTGCGATCACCTCGGCGGACGGTTTGTACCACTCGCCGTTCTGATTCGCGTTCGTAAATTCGGCCATGAAGGTCCTCCGGGTGAAGTGATGATGCCAGAGTATACAACACTCAGGCGCTAATGGGCAAGATCAAACTGCGTGTTGGCGCATCAATTACTGATCGTGGTTGAGTTGAATTTCTCTGACATGAACATGTCCCAGCGCGTTGTCGTTGATGTTCTTGATCTCAAGTCGCATGATCTTGATCGGCCCCGGCCCCGGCTCGAACTTGATGTGGACGGTTGGGTCAGCCGTCAACCCCTTGAAGGTCTGAATGAAAGTGGCCGGCTGAGCAGCGGCATCTGGATAAAGTTTGGCTGTGATCTCGAAGTCCGTCGTTCCGACGGTGAGAGTTATTCCGGTCAGCGTGCGCACTTAGGGAAATTCGATCTCAATCACGGCCGGGTTGCTGCTTTCAGTCCGAATCAATGTTTGCGGATCGCCATCAAATAAATCCTGAACCCGTCCGATGTCGAAAGCCGAATGTCGAATGATCACGCTGTGATCGTCAAGCGTAAAGTCTTCGCTGATCAATTGTTGCAGGGCAGCCCGTCGAGCAGCGAAGATCACGTCGGCTTGCGGCGCATAACTCAGCCGGACGAAATTGAAGCCGGGTGATCCGTCGGGCAGATCGATGGTCTGCTCGACATGAATATCAGTGAAGAGTTGGCTGCTCTCCAGCTGCTGATATTGATCGCGCGTCAACACGAACCGGTCATTTGGGGTCAGATCATATCTTTGTCGCAAGACAGCGTTGAGATCGAAGAATTGTACCGGCGCGCCTTCCGGCAGGAAAAAACGCCGGATTGCATACGGACCGTTGAGCCAGGTTTGCGGGAAGACCCAGAAATCTGTGTGGGGCGACTGTCGCAGATAAGTATTCATGGCTTGAAATACTTCTTTGCCGCCGAATTGCAATCCGTATAAACCGTAGTTGGTATACCACGTTGGGCCGTTGATCAATGCATCTTGCAGCATCATGACATTGAACACCGATAAGATGGCTGCGGCACCGATCGCCAGTTTGTGATAAGCGCTGCGCTGTTCAAGAAGCGACAATACCTTCACCGCGCCGATCGTCGTCAACAGTGCGGTGGGGACGACGTAGAGCAGATCGTGAACCACCGTCGCATCTGAGAGTGCGCCGCCAAGTGGAGAAACGACCAACGCTATCAGGATCATTCGATACTCCGGCGCCCGAAGTTTTCTCAGGCAGATGATCAATCCGATCACAGCCAAGGGCAGCGTGATCCACAGGCTGTTGCCATAGCCTTTCATGATATGTCGGATCAGATCGTGATCGTTGACAGTCGAGTACCAGTAGAATGGATTCAAACCATTTAGATATTCTTGCGCGAAGCGGCCCACTTTATCAATAAGGGGAATGTTCGGCTGCCAGTACGAACCTAGTAACCGCAAATGCGTGGCGATCTCCAGCGGGTATTGCGACAGAAAACGAAGATAAGGCAGCGTTAATGAGACCCCTAATAGCAACGCCAGCAGCATCATACGCCCATGACGCTGCAGCACTTGCCAGTGATACTTCCAATCGATCAACGCCAGCAGCAGACC
>JBGQGR010000340.1:0-4279 GCA_041497495.1 Anaerolineae bacterium
CTCACGACCGCGAAGATCGCGTGTCCACATTCTATCACGCGTTGCGCGCCGTGCGGATCGAAGGCTGGGGAGTTCGATCGCGCTCTCAACAACTGTGCAAATCGATCGAAGACTTGATAGCGCAGCGACGACCGATCGGCCAACTCGCGTTCGATCTGATCCCGTTCGACCTTCTGACGATTGCTCGATCGATTCCGGCCGGTGATCCGCACACCTTCCGGCCAACCGCGCGATCCGAATAAGCTGTGAAAGTAAATTCCCGGTACGCCGACGATAGACAGCATGATCGCTTGCGCGGCGATGAACCGATGAATCTGCGTTTCAAGTGCCTCACCGCTTTGGGGATCAGACAGTGCGTCGAAATAGTTGATGTTGAGTTCGTACGGGCTTTGCGAGCCGTCCGCGTTTTGTTTGTAAGAGACTAGCCCGCCCTGTCTCAATGCTTGGGCGACCACCCCATCGATCTCGTTGTCTTTCAGAATGCCGCGCGCCGGATTCAGGCCGATGCCGTCATGCGAAGCGAGAAAATTGAAGAAGGTCGTTTGATTTGAAGGAAGTGATAATTCTAAAGCCCAATGGGATAGAACGCGGGCGTCGCCCGTCTGAAATGTATGCAACACTAACGGCGGCAGCGCGAAGTTGTAAACCAACTGGGCCTCATTCTTTCCATCGCCAAAATAAGAAAGGTTGTCTTGATGCGGCACATTGGTTTCAGTAATCAATGAGACCTGCGGCGCGACTTCATCCAAGATCGAGCGAAAGACTTGAACGACGCGATGTGTCTGCGGCAAATGAATGCAGGTCGTGCCGATCTCTTTCCAGAGATACGCAATTGCATCGAGGCGGATGAACAGCGCGCCGTGCGCGACGTAGAATAACAGCGCGCCGATGATGTCGATCAGTACGTCGGGGTGGCGATAGTTCAGATCGATCTGATCGGCACTGAAGGTTGTCCAGACTTTCTTTTCACCCAATTGCGTAGTGACTTTCGTCAACATAGGCAACGCCCGCGGTCGAACGACTTGTGAGAGATCGGGATCGCCTTCGACGACGATGAAGTATTCGCGATATTTAGGGTCGTCTTGTAGGAACTTTTTGAACCATTCACTCTCAGCCGAGAGGTGATTGATCACTGCGTCGAACATCAAACGAAAATACTGCCCCAGCCGATCGATGTCGTTCCACGTGCCCAGCTGTGGATCGATTTGTCGGTAATCGATAACTGAAAAGCCGTCGTCGGAGGAGTACGGGAAAAATGGCAGCAAGTGTATGCCATTGAGCAATCCAGACAGATGCTGCTTACAGAAATCGGTCAGTGTGTGGAGCGGCGATTCGTTCGAGGCACGCAGTTGATCGCCGTAGGTGATCAACATCGCGTCGCGTTGAGTGAGGACGTTTCTGTTTGGTTGCCGTGGAATGATCGATCGATAGTGATCGATCAGTTGCTTGATTTGATCGAATGCCGCCTGACCCGTAGCCGGGCCGTAGAGGAAGATCAAATGATCAGAGATAGCGCTCAGCGAAGATGGCCCCAATGTTTCAGTTGCGAGGAATTGTTCCATAGCAAATTACGAAAGCATCCTGAGCGGAGCATCGAACTTGAAGAGTTCGATGCGGAGTCGAAGGACGCTTTCATAATCGATCACACTTTCAAATGCGCGAGGGTGACTCCCTCGCCGCCTTCTTCGTCCTTGCCGTTTTCAAGATTTTTGATCGCGGGATTATTTTGCAGCGCTTCACGGATGGCTTTGCGCAGCGCGCCCGTGCCTTTGCCATGAATGATCCGCACATACGGCAGGCCGGCCAGCGACGCGGCATCGATCTGCTTTTCCGCTTCGGTCACGGCTTCATCCGCTCGCAAGCCGCGCAGATCGATCTCGATGTGTGCTGCGGTCGTCGAGCGAACGTTGGCATACTCTATGGCCTCAGGGCGAACAGGGCGAACACCTAGGCTCGCCCCTACGGGTGATGATCGCCATTCGATCTCGTCCGGCTTCAGGCGCATGCGCAGCGATCCGGCGATGACTTCAACGGTATCTCGATCGATCGAAGCGACATCGCCCGTGGCATTGAGCTTGCGCACGTAAACGGTATCGCCCAGCCGGATCGAATGCCGCGGGTTGATCGCCGGTTTCTCGATCGGCCTCGGCGGCTCGATCGATTCGGCTTGGGCTTCGAGTTGATCCAATTGCGCGAGAACGGCGGCTTGATCGGCCGTTGAGAGCGAGGCCTTGATTTGATCGATCTGATCTTTGAAGGTATCGATCAGCCGTTGGGATTCGCTTTGAGCTGCTTCCAAGATCGTGGCCCGTTCTTGTTCGATGGCGCTTAATCGATCGCGCAACTGCCGCGTCAACTTTTCGGCCTCGTCGCGCAAGCGATCGGCGGACGCGCGCGATCGCTCGGTCGCCTCGCGCTGCTGATGAATTTCCGCCAGCAAATCTTCGGCCTTGAGATTATCTTCCGCCACCATCGATCGCGCATGCGACACGATGTCGTCTTTCAAGCCCAAGCGTTTCGCAATCGCAAACGCATTTGATCGGCCGGGCAGCCCGACGGTGAGTTTGTAAGTAGGCCGCAATGTTTCCGGATCGAATTCAACCGAAGCGTTGATGGCGCCTTTCGTCGAATGTGCCCACACTTTCAATTCGGGATAATGTGTCGCAACGATCGTCAGCGCATCGGTGGCGCTCAAATGATCGAGGATCGATCGGGCCAGCGCCGAACCTTCAGCCGGATCAGTGCCCGCACCGAGTTCGTCGAGCAGCACTAATGATCGCGATCCCACTCGATCGATGAAGCCGACGATGTTGACCACGTGCGATGAAAAGGTCGAGAGACTTTGTTCGATCGATTGTTCGTCGCCGATGTCGGCGTACACTTGATCGAAAATGCCGACTTCCGAACCGGAACTGGCCGGAATGTGCAAACCGCACTGCGTCATCAAGATCATCAAGCCCACGGTTTTGAGCGCGACCGTTTTGCCGCCGGTGTTCGGGCCGGTGATGACGACCACGCGTGTGTCCGGCTCAAGTTCGAGATCGAGCGGCACCACGGTGGCTGGATCAAGCAGCGGATGCCGCGCGCGGATTAAGCGCGCCATCGATCGTTTGCCTCTGTTCAAAGCGGGTTCGATCGCTTGCAGATCATCGCAGTAGCGTGCCTTCGCCAGAATCACATCGAGTTCGGCCAATGCTTCGACCGTGTACGTGATCGGCTGTGCTTCTTGCGCGATTAACCCCGACAACATTTGCAGCACGCGCTGAACCTCGCGCTCTTCACGCAGCTGCAGTTCGCGCAGTTTGTTGTTCAGTTCCACTGTCGATAACGGTTCGACGAACAAGGTCGCGCCGCTCGCCGATTGATCGTGGACGATGCCGGGCACGCGGCTGCGATATTCGGCTTTAACGGGAATGACGAAGCGCCCGCTACGCTGCGTGATGATCGCCTCTTGCAGATATTTGACGTTGGTCGTGCTGCTGATCATGCGCCGCAGTTTGTCCTGAAGGCGATTCGACGAGTCGCGCAGTTCGCGCCGGATCGCGGCGAGTTCGGGCGTGGCATCATCGCGCACTTCTGAGTTGTTTTCATCGATGCAGCGGCTTATCTCATTGATGATGCCGCTTGATTCGAACAGCCGTTGAGCGAGGGTGGCCAATCGGGGAAACTGATCTGCCGCTTTGATCAAAGTGCGGCGGATATCGCGCGCGGCGATTAAGGTCGATCGCACGGCGAGTAGATCGATCGGCAGCAGCATGATCCCGCGCGCCGCATCGGCTGCGAACGATCGAATGTCATGCACGCCGCCCAGGCTGAGCTCCGATCGGGTCACGAGGATCGATCGGGCTTCGCGTGTTTCCGCCAGCCGCTGTTCGACCACATCGATAAAGGTAGAAGGTTCTAATTGTGCGGCGAGTTCTGATCCGGCGGAGAACGAAGTGTAACGGGCCAATCGATCTAAAACTTTATTCAGTTCAAGCGTTGTCCAGTGCTGCATTTCCATCCCGTGTCCTCAGATGCGCACTGATAATACAGATTAAAATCTGCGCTCATCTGTGCGCATCAGTGGATACAAAGCAGAGGACGGCCTTGAGCCGTCCCTGCCTCACCCCATGCCGAACACTACGGTCGGCACACTGGCCCCACTGCGTGGCGCAGTGCGGGTCTTCGACCCTCTCCTCACGGCTGCGAGATATTTTAATAGATGAATCGAAAGGTACATTGTGTGGAGAGGGTGAGTCAGTTGTTCGATACGATCAAGTCGCGCTCACTACCCAAA
>JBGQGR010000341.1:0-4275 GCA_041497495.1 Anaerolineae bacterium
ACCATTCAAAGTCCGAATGGCGAAACGGTGCTCGACAAGAACCTCGACGTGAGCACGCTCGGTACATTCTTCGGCGATCTCAAACTGGCTGACGGTGCAACGCTGGGCCAGTATAACATCAATGTGGAATCCAGCGGCAATTCCATCGGCAGCGGCAGCTTCACCGTCGTGGCGTATCGCGCGCCGGAGTTTCAAGTCAACGTCACACCGAAGGACGATCAGATCGTGCGCGGCCAAGCGACCACCGCCAGCGTCGATGTCAGTTACTTCTTCGGCGGCGGCGTGGCCGGTCGGCCGGTGCAGTGGAATGTGTTGGCCGAGAATTACACTTTCCAGCCGCCGTTTGGTGGCAATTACAGCTACAATGATTATGATGATCCTTATCTCTGCTTCGATTGCTGGTGGTTCCGATCCTACGCGCCACCGCCGCTGCCCATTCTCAGCGGCTCTGGCGTCACCGATAAAGACGGCAAACTCTCGATCGAGATTCCGGGCGATCTGATGATGAACGGTAAACCGATCACCGGCTCGGTGAGTTTGATTGTTGAAGCAACCGTAACTGGATCGGACAATCAAGTCATCAGCGGACGCGGATCGATTGTGCGGCACAGCGGCGATTACTACGTCGGTGCACAAGCGCGCGAATATGTGGGCGAAGAAAACAAGCCAAGCAATATCGATCTGATCGCGGTCGATTGGAACGGCAACCGATTGGCCAACAAATCGATCGAGGTGACGGTCGTGCGCCGCGATTACGTGAATCACTTCATCGAAGATGCCGTCGGCGGCGGAACATGGGAGTACGATCAACAAGACACGCCCATCACGACGCTCACCGCGACGACGAACGACAAAGGCGAAGCGAGCGTTCAGTTCATTCCACCGCAAGCCGGTTCATATAAAGTGACTGCGAAATCAATCGATCGCAGCGGCCGCGAAATCCGCGCATCGATTTTTGAATGGGCGACAGGCCGCGAGTTTGTTTCGTGGCGGCGCGACAACAACGATCGAATCTCGTTGATCAGCGATAAATCGTCCTACGCGCCCGGCGAGACCGCTCACATTCTGATCCCGTCGCCGTTCCAGGGCGAGCACTGGGCGCTGGTCACGATCGAGCGCGGCACAATCTTGAGTCATCAACTGATCAAGATCACCAGCAATAGTCAAATCTTCGATCTGCCGATCACAGCCGACTTCGCGCCGAACATCTACGTCTCTGTCGTTTTAGTGAAGGGACAGGATGACACGAACAAACTGAGCGATTACAAAGTTGGCTTGCTGCCGCTCGAAGTGAAACCGGTCGCGCAGAAACTCTCGATCGCGTTGACGCCCGATCGAGCTAAGGCACAGCCCGGCGATGAAGTCACTTATCAAGTGCAGGCCACATCGAGCGATGGTCAACCGGTCTCGGCTGAGTTCTCACTCGATCTCGTCGATAAAGCAGTATTGTCATTG
Source organism: Anaerolineae bacterium (assembly GCA_041497495.1). Classification (GTDB taxonomy): domain Bacteria; phylum Chloroflexota; class Anaerolineae; order Fen-1058; family Fen-1058; genus JBGQGR01. The sequence continues at coordinate 1,456 of JBGQGR010000341.1, forward strand.
CTGCCGCGCACGCCGGATGCGATCGTCGAGGCGTTCTACGGCAAGCGCGCGTTGGCGGTGAACACATCCAGCGATCTCGCGGTGTCCGTCAATAAATTTGTCGAACAGTTGAAGCAAGACTTGGACGCAGAGCATCAAGCCCGTGTGGCAGCCATTGCACAGACAGCGGGTGGTGGCGGCCCGGCATTGAATTATGCATTGGCGCCTGCTGCGCCTGCAGCTCAACCAACACCAGCTGCCGCGGATGGACTTGCACTTAAAGACGCGGCTCGTTTGCCACAAAATATAACGGTGCGCGAACAATTTGCGGACACGGCTTATTGGAATCCGCAGATCAGGACGGATGCGAATGGCAATGCTTCAGTGAAAATCAAACTGCCGGACAATTTGACGACGTGGACGTTCCGTGGCGTCGGTTTAACCGGCGATACGAAAGTCGGCGAAGCGACGGTCGATGTGGTTTCAACCAAGCCGCTGCTCGTGCGGCCGGTGACGCCACGCTTCTTTACCGTCGGAGATAAATCAGAGTTGGCCGCAAACATCAGCAACAATACCGACAACGCGTTGGATGTTACGGCGATCTTGTCTTCGACCGGTGTGACGTTGAACAGCGATGCGTCGCAGACGATCAACATCGCCGCGCATTCAGAGGGCAAAGTGACGTGGAATGTTGAAGTGCTCGATGTTCGATCGGTGCAGCTGGCTTTCATTGCGCAAGCAGGTGAACTGATCGATGCTTCCAAACCTCGATTGTCCACTGCGCCGGATGGATCGCTGATCGTTTATCGCTACACTGCGCCGGACATCGTCGGCACGGCGGGACAGATCAAATCGGCCGGAGGCCGCACGGAGATCATCTCGCTGCCGCCGCGTTACGATGTGACGAAGGGCGACGTGAGCATCGAAGTCGATCCGTCGCTAGCCGCGGGTATGGTCAACGGACTGGATTACCTGGAACATTATCAATATGAATGCACCGAGCAAACCGTCAGCCGCTTCCTGCCGAATGTGCTGACCTATCGCGCGTTGAAAGACTTGGGCATTGACAACAAAACTCTTGGCGATAAACTGCCGCGCTTGGTGAATGAAGGACTCGATCGATTGTATCCACGCCAGCACAACGATGGCGGCTGGGGTTGGTGGATCGACGATCAGAGCAGTCCGCATCTCACGGCGTATGTTGTCTTCGGCTTGATCCAGGCGCGCGATGCAGGCTTCGATGTTAAGGCCGATGCGATCGATAGGGGTGAGCAATATCTGATCCAGAACCTCGGCGGCGCGGCGCGTGATTTCTCGAACTGGGAAGCGAATCAGCAAGCGTGGTTCTTGTATGTGCTATCGACCGACGATAAAGCGCCGACGAATTCGATCGATGATCTGTTCGGAGAACGATCGAAGATGAGTTACTACGCGCGCGCTTATCTGGCGCTGGCGATCGGTAACAGCAACAAAGAAGATGCGCGCATCAAGACGATCCTGTCCGATCTCAACAACGCGGCCATCGTCAGCGCGACGGGCGTGCATTGGGAAGAAGGCAGCACCGATTGGTGGTCGATGAACACCGACACGCGATCGACCGCGATCATTCTCGATGCGTATGCGCAGTTGGATAAGAACAATGCGCTCGCGCCGAATATCGTGCGCTGGCTGATGGTGGCGCGCAAAGTCGGTTACTGGGAGACGACGCAGGAAACAGCCTGGGCGTTGATTGGGTTGACCGATTGGATGCGCGCAACGGGCGAACTGAAGCCGAACTATGACTACGCTGTGTTCTTGAACGACAAGTCGATCAGTGAAGGCCACATTTCGCCCGCTCAAGTCCAAGACCCGATCAAGTTGCAGATCGCCGTGAAAGATTTGATCGCCGATGTCGGCAACAAACTGCGCTTCTCGCGCGGCGATGGTGAGGGTGTGCTGTATTACACCGCGCACTTGAAAGTGTATCAGCCTGTTGAGGATCTCAAGCCGGCCAATCGTGGCGTGATCGTGTCGCGGCGTTACACACTCGCGTCGTGCGCTGAGATCGATCGCAGCAAGTGTCCGGATGTGCGCGAAGTAAAGTTGGGCGATGTGATCCGCGTCGATCTGACGATCGTTGCGCCAAATGACCTGTACTACTTGGTCGTCGAAGATCCGCTGCCTGCGGGCGCGGAAGCCGTCGATACCGGTTTGGCGACGACGAGCATGCTCGCGCAAGGAGTCAGCGTCTCACGCCAACCAAACTACGATGTAGAAGGCCGCGCTTACTATAGTCCGTTCTACTACTGGTGGAACTGGTACACGCGCGCCGAACTGCGCGACGAGAAGGTGGTGCTGTTCACTGATTATCTGTATCGCGGCACGTATGAGTATTCGTACACCATGCGCGCCACGCTGCCCGGTGACTACAAAGTGATCCCGACCGTGGCGAGTGAGTTCTACTTCCCCGAAGTGTTTGGTCGAAGCGACGGGCGGTTGTTGAGTATCGGAAAGTAAAGTAACTAGCAGACCTCGCAGGTTTTGGCAGCCTGCGAGGTCTTTTTATTTACCCTTATCTTTCAATTACAAATTTCAAATTGCTGGTTGATCCGGCCAAAACTCGTGCTATACTAAATATACGAGCCCTGCCAGGTGGAGGTGAATTAGCTTAATCGTCGTTTGTGTCCTTGAAGTTTAGGAGGGCGCCTATTGATTGATCAGCCGATCGAATGATTCGGAACGTGCCGAGTTCGATCGGCTGTTGTTTTCTCCACTGTGGCTGCATGTGACTCAATGTGCGCTGCGTTTGGTTTGTACCTTTGAGTAGCGTCAGCCTAGGAGGTCTGAAAAATGGAAATCGCA
>JBGQGR010000342.1:0-4253 GCA_041497495.1 Anaerolineae bacterium
ACGGGTCGGCGACGTTGCCCATCGCAGGGATGTACTGATTCCAATCGTCCGAGTACATCTGGAACGCCAGCCCGAGCTGATGCTGATTGCTGGCACAATAGGTCTGCGACTTCATCGACAATTTGTCCTTGAACAAATCAATGAAAATCTCATCGCCATTCGCGATCCCCTTCTGATTCAAATCACTAGCGACTGGCTCGAAGTCTTAGAGGAACCGCGCCTAAATTCGATCGGTATGACCGTTCTCAACAACATGCTAACGGATATTAGTAAAGCTGACAAGCCGAGACTCCTTAAAGCTGGGACGATCCTTTCTTGGCTAGGTAGATCATGGCACGAACGCGACAGCGTTTACAAATTTCTCTCTCTCTTTATTCCATTAGAGCAAATTCTACAGGGTTCAAGTAGCGCAAGCGACCCAGCCTTCCTTCAAAACTCAGAAGTTATACGAAACCTGATTCGTCTTTATAGAGCAGAGGAAGCTGGCCAATTACTCGCCTTTTTTGATAGTATCGCCGAGCCGAAAAGGCCAAGTTTAGAAGATCGCTTTATCCAACTCGCTAATCATCTTAAACTTCCAGGCTGGGAAGCAGACATCAAGGCATTTCACAGGTTCAACAAAAGTAGAAATGCGCTTCTTCATAGAGCAGAGGATAGCGTCGCACTTCAAGTATCCCTCGAAAAAGATGAAATCAGAACTCTTGAAGACTTGGTAGAAAGGTACGTCAGTTGTTCAATTTTCGGAAATGATGTCGTATATCAAAGTCGGTGGAGACCAACACGTAACTAGCAAATGGGCGTTGGCAAATCCGACCAACAAGAGCCTTTCTCGCCTCGCAATCACTCACCTCGTCAACGGTCGATACTTGATCCGATGCGGCTGATCCGCATCCAAGCCCAATCGCTTCTTTCGATCAACCTCATAGTCCGTGAAGTTACCGTCGAACCACACCACTTGACTGTCACTCTCGAACGCGAGGATGTGTGTCGCGATGCGATCGAGGAACCAGCGATCGTGGCTGACGACGACGGCGCAGCCCGCAAATTCTTCCAACGCTTCCTCAAGCGCGCGAAGTGTGTTCACGTCGAGATCGTTCGTCGGCTCGTCGAGCAGGATCACATTCGCACCTTGCTTTAGCATCTTCGCCAGATGCACGCGATTCCGTTCGCCGCCGGACAGCGATCCGACTTTCTTTTGCTGATCGGTTCCCAGGAAATTGAAACTCGCCACATACGCGCGTGAGTTCAGCTTGCGGCTGCCCAACGTGATCGTTTCTTCGCCGCCGCTGATCTCTTCCCATACATTTTTCTCGGCGTCCAATGAATCGCGCGATTGATCGACGTAACCCAGCGTCACGGTCTCGCCGATCTTGAATGTTCCGCTATCCGCTTTTTCTGTGCCGATGATCATCTTCACCAACGTCGTCTTGCCCGCGCCGTTCGGTCCGATCACGCCGACGATGCCGCCGGGCGGCAGCGAGAAATCGAGATTTTCGAACAGCAGATGATCGTCGTAGGCTTTAGCCACTTTCTTCGCTTCAACTACCACCTGCCCCAAGCGTGGACCATTGGGAATGATGATCTCCAATTCGTCGCGGCGCTTCTCGTTTTCTTCACTCAATAATTTCTCGTACGCCGTCACGCGCGCTTTGCCCTTTGACTGCCGCGCCTTCTGCGACATGTGAATCCATTCGAGTTCGCGCTCCAAGGTCTTCTGGCGTTTGTCATCGGCCTTCTCTTCAAGCTTAAGTCGCTGCCGCTTCTGTTCGAGCCACGACGAGTAGTTGCCCTTCCACGGAATGCCGTAACCTCGATCGAGTTCCAAGATCCAGCCGGCCACGTTGTCGAGGAAATACCGATCGTGCGTGACGGCGATGACGGTGCCTTTGTATTCCTGCAAATGTTTTTCCAGCCACGCCACCGATTCGGCGTCGAGGTGATTCGTCGGTTCGTCGAGCAGCAGAATATCGGGTTCGGTCAATAACAATCGACACAAGGCCACGCGCCGCCGTTCACCGCCGGACAACACGCTGATCGATGCATCGCCGGGTGGACAGCGCAGCGCGTCCATCGCCACTTCCAGATGGTTGTCAAGATTCCACGCATCGTGCTTGTCGAGTTCTTCCTGAACGCGCGCTTGGTCTGCGATCAATTTTTCCATGTCGTCGTCCGACATCGATTCGCCGAAACGCGCATTGATCTGATCGAACTTGGCAATCAGATCGACGATCGGTTTAACGGCTTCTTCGACGACTTGCTTGACCGTCTTCGAGGCATCGAGTTTGGGTTCCTGCTCCAGCATCCCGCGTGTCATGCCTTTAGTGATGACGGTTTCGCCCTGATAATCATCATCCAATCCGGCCATAATCTTGAGCAGTGTGCTTTTGCCCGAACCATTCAAACCCAAGACGCCGATCTTCGCGCCGTAATAAAAGCCGAGCGAAATATCGCGCAGGACTTGCTTGGTGGGCGGATACAATTTGCCCACGCGAACCATGGAATAAATAATTTGGTCGGTCATTGAGAATCCTAATGAGTAACGAGTAACGGGTAATATATTTTACGCTGCGTCATTGTGAGGAGGTCATCAGGCCGACGAAGCAATCTCAAAATCGATTGGGAGATTGCTTCGCTCACCTGCACTGCTCCGTGGTACATCCTGCGGCTGCACCATCGCAGGACATTGAGGTGCAAGTGTCGCTCGCAATGACGCTCCAACAACGCGATGTTAGTGAGTAAAGGAGGAAATTAAAGCAGGTACATCTGTCAAGAGGGATCTGATTACAATGTCGATTTCTTTACAACCTCCGTCAACAACTTCGCACCGTTGTCATTCAGCAACACCATATCTTCGAGGCGAACGCCGCCCCAGCCCGGAATGTAGATTGCCGGTTCGATCGTGACAACCGCGCCCGCTGGGATCGTATCATCGTTGAGCTGCGACAAGCGCGGTTCTTCGTGAATTGCGAGGCCGACGCCATGTCCCAGACTGTGACCGAAGTTGTCGCCGTAACCTGCGGTCACAATCACATCACGCGATAGAGAGTCGGCCGCTTTGCCAGTCATACCGCCTGTCACTTTAGCGATAGCCATCTCTTCGGCTTGCTTGACGATGTTGTACACTTCATGATATTTTGCGTCGCCGTCGCCCAACGCGATCGTGCGCGTGTTATCCGATCGGTAGCCACCGACCCGCGCGCCCCAATCGATGATGATCGGTTCGTTCTTCTGAAGCACGCGATCATTCGGTTCGTGATGCGCCATCGCACCGTTCGGGCCGGAAGCAACAATCGGATTAAAGGCCAGCCCTTCGCTGCCGTGTTCGCGCAGATAAACCTCCAGAATCCACGCTGCTTCAAGTTCGGTCATACCGGGCTTGATCCGTTTCATTAAATGCAGAAAGCCTTCTTCAGCCAACGCAATCGCCTTTTGGATCGAAGCTAGTTCATCGGCATCTTTGACCGCACGCAGTTGTTCGATCAAGCCGCTCGACTTGACCCATTCAACATCGGCAAAAGTTGATTGCATCAAATCAAACCTGGCGATTGTCACTTGATCACTTTCAAGGCCGATGCGCCTGGGCTTACCCGCCAAATCGATCGCGCTCGTCCACATTTCGCTCATTCGCCCTTTCGCGCGATGGACTGTGTAAGCGGGCGCTTGCGACTCGGCTTGTTCCCAGTAGCGAGAATCGGTCGAGAGGATGGCCTGCTGCGACGCGATAATCAGGAAACCCGCATCGCCGGTGAAGCCCGACAGGTATCGCCGATTATCGTCCTGTGTGATCATCAATGCGGGCAGGTCTCGATCCTTCATCAACTTACGAACTTGTTCGAGCCGAGATTCGATCGATTTATAATTCATAGCACACCTATTAAGCGCGAAGACGCCAAGAACGCCAAGATTTTTTCAATTCCTTTGCGCTCTTAGCGGCGCTTGCCCTTCTGCTGTTTACAGGGTGACGGTAAAGATTTAAACCGTTAATTGCGCTTCGGGCAGTTCGTTGCGCCCGAGAGCGAGCACACGCTCACCATTCTGCGCGGTGCGCGTCGAGGGATCGCCATGGACGCGGGCCCGGCGGACGCGTATCTCGTCACGGTTCACGCCGACGATGCTGCGACCGCCGTGGTGGCTGCGCTCGACGCGCCGAGCGGAACCTACGACGTCGTCGACGACGAGCCCATGCGGCGACGTGACGCCCGAGCGGCCCTGGCCGGCGCCGTAGGTCGCCGCCGGCTCCATTCCCCTCTGAC
>JBGQGR010000343.1:0-4248 GCA_041497495.1 Anaerolineae bacterium
AAAGCGCCCGCTATCTCACTATGACCACCGGGCGGAATAGCATAACCTACCTTTCCAGCGACCTGAGTCTTGGGCACCCAGGATAACTGAGCGGTCTGTGTGCCGTAGCCTTCAGACCAGCGGCCGATGGGCGGCCAGGTGATGATCATGCCGACTTTGCCTTCCAACCACGCGCTCAACACGGCAACGAAGTCCCACTTCTCAACACCGGGCGGCATGAACTTATTCGAATTCACCATCTCGGTCAGAGTTTTGACGCCAGCATCACTGTTGATGGTCGCTTGCATGTTGTCGTCAAAAAACTTGCCACCGTTTACGCGGAAGTGATCGTAAAACCAATTAAAGACCTGTCCTTCTGCGCGTTGCAGTGCACAGCCGTAGATGCCCTGGCTTTTGAACTTGTCGGTGAAGAAGCCGCAGACTTCATCCCACTCTTGCCACGTCTTAGGCGGCGTCAGATCCCGATTGAACTTGGCTTTGAAGTCGGCCTGGTTCTTAGCGTCATCGAACCAGTCTTTGCGATAGTACATCACGAAGATGTCGCCGTCGTCAAAGAGGCCGTAGGTCTGGCCATTCACCGTCTGAGCTGGAGCATAGAACGGCGCCAGATCGGCTATTTCCGACTTGTCCATGTACTTGGCGATGTAATCGTCGAGTGGCTCAAGAACACCAGACGTAGCCAGGTCGGATGTCCAAGCCGGCGAATAGTTCAAGACGTCATACCCGCCTGTTCCTGCGATATGCTCCGCCACGGCCTTGGAATACAGATCCGGGAATTGCAGCTGCACGACGTTGATCTTGATTCCCGTCAACTGCTCCCACTTAGGCCCTGAGAAGAGGAGCGGGTCTTGCGATTGCAAGGCTGCTTCCCAGGTGACGTTAAGCGTCGTGCCGGCGTACTTGCGGGCCTCGCTCACGGCGCGCTCGGCCGAGGTCATTTTAGCCGGAACGGCCGTCGGCGCAACCACGGTCTGTGGGGCGATGACCGTTTGCTTAACTACCACAGTCTGCACAACAGGTGGAGCCGGTGTTGCAGGCGCACCGCATGCATTTAAGATCATGGTTCCCACCATGATCAACACTAACACTGTGAACAACTTTCGTGAACGCATTGTTACCTCCTCGATTTTCTGTGAATTTGATTGGGTCTAATTACCTGACAAGAAAAGCCGGATTTTCAGCGCAGATCCACCTCCTTTACCACTCTGTTCAAGTTTGCGCTCGCTTCGCTCAAGAGCGCGGCTTGAATGTCGACCTCGACAAGCCATCGATCACTTCCGCTCGCTAACGTGAATGAATCACGGTATCGATTCGGGCGACTGCGTATGGAAGCAATTCGATTTCACCGACGCCTGAGATGGTCGGCAGCCATTCACCCGATTGAGCACGGAAATTCTCTGGGGCTTGCATCGCTTCAATAACATTGGTTTCGTCCAGATAGCGCACGCGCACCTGGCTCCCCAGATGTTGCACTGCGACCTGGCACGGCTCGTCACTCATATTCGCGACGATGGCGCACACCCGATCGGCTTTACGCACGCTGAGGCCATCAACGCGTTGCGTGTCGCTCGATCGACTGGCGATCACTTCGCCGCCGGCAAATTCGCCCACATCGGCCAGCACGTGATACAGCGGGAAGACGGAACCGGGCAGTGATCGGAAAATATTCGGCAGAGGAGATCCACCCTCAAGCTCCATCACGCCACGCCAGCCCGTCGTTTCATAGTAAGTGGCAATGCTCACGCCGCTCTCGGCCAGATATTTCAGGCTGCCGATCGTCCAACCCGCGCCCAGCAGCGACATCTGCCGCACGTCAACTTGTGTCGGCAATTGCCCCGGAGGGGTTGGCGGCACGGCGCCGGTTGCGTAAGGATTGTGTCGCATCTTGAATGTCACCGGGCTGACGATGGTGAGCCGGCTGCCCGCTAATTGCCGGGCGCTCAGCGCGGCCGCGGCTTGCGCTTCAAGCGTTTCCACCACCGAGGCATTGTCAAACGCATGAACCTGTGGCGTGATCGCAAACGTCACTGCATCGATCAGTTCGAGTGGTGGGGGCGTTCGCAACAGCCAGATCAGATCGGTATTCGTGCCCGTCGCCCAGCGCGCCTTGAGGTCGTAATTTTCCAGGTACTTGCGCGCGAGCGTGACGACCTCAGCGAAGGGCGTGCCACCGCTATAGATTTCCTTGGTTGGATAGATCATCCACAGGCCAACGGTTGGCCGGACTTGTTCGATAATCGGCAGAAATTGGCGCAATTCAGCCTCGCCATTTTTCGAAACGAAGAGCGCTGCTTCCAACGGAATGCCCAGCGCACTGGCTTCCGTCGAGGCGCGACGCAGTGTGGCTTCGCAGGCCGGATCGGAGAGAGGCAGATCGACGCGCAAGTGATGCAGCTGCAAAGCCTGCAAGCGCGTCAGTTCGCGCTCGCTCAACGGTTGATCGTGACTGGCGACCCCTAAGCCGATCTGTGGCAGAGGAACGGCAGGCACATCAGGTTGCAGCGAAAAGGTAAGCGGTGATGTGCCAACGGAGACTGAAAGTCGATCGCCAGTCACGGGTCGCTCGTCTTTGAGTCTCAACGTGATCGACTGCGTAACTTTCGAACCCGCTTTGATCTCGACCGGATACGGCAAACGCAGCGGTGTGCAGAGGGTCTTGTAAGAAGCATCGGTCCAGTTGCGTTGATCTTCCATCTCGAAGATGTCGCCGCTGAAACGCACTTCGGCCCACACGCCGGGCAGCACTTCGTGCGTCATCGCTCGCATTTCCGCGAAAGGCAGCACCGGTTGATCGGGCACGAGGAAGACCGGCAACTTCGATCGTTCGATCGTGCCATCCACATGCTCCACTACGCAAGCCGCAGCGGCACAGGCAGCCGGATGCAGCACGCAAAAACCGATGCGGTTTTTCATGAACGTTGAACGCGCCACGCCATCCAGCGTGAACGCGATCGTGCCCTGCGTATCGCCCATGATCGATCCGTGCCAGACGAAGTCGATGTCACCCTGCTTGTTCTCCACATCATAGGCGATGCGAAATGAATCGCTTTGAATATCCAGCTGCACGTTAGAGAATTTCGGCAGGATCGTGCCCCAATTTCGATCGCGGACGGCGGCGTACACGCGGCGCAGCACTTCGCGATCGCCCAGCTTAATGTAACGCAGATCACCTTCTTCGTAGAACAGCGACAGCGGCCCCGCGCGCAAGGCGAGACGCTCCGGCAGCGGTTCGTTTTTGCCGTAGTACAGAACGTTCTTGGGTAACATCATCGCTCTCCTGCTATAAACAATCCATGAAAAGCAAGCCACAACAGACACGTAGCAAAACTTAGAGGTTCTGCGTGCCCTGCGTGGATCAATCTACGCCTTCTGCCGGCCCTGCGTAATGGCCTTGACCTGCTCCATGACGTTCTCCGGCTCGAAGACCTTCTTCCAATCTGACTGGAAAATTTGCGACTTGGCACGCTCGACGGCCAACTTTGCGCCGTCAGAGAACTGCGCATCGACATATCCGAACAGGATGCCAATGTTGATATTAAAGTGGCCAAGCGCAAAAGCGTATGCTGCATCTTTTGGCACACCCCGGCGCACCGCTTCATCAATCGCTTCTTTCATCACGAACATGCAAGTCAGAATCGTCGTCTCTGACATCGCCGGTTCGAGGATCGCCATCTGCTCCACCGTAATGCGATAGGTGTTCATCACCGGCGCGAAGATGACGCGAATGATTTGCTCGCCTTTGGCATAGTCTGCTTCCGGACCTTGCATTAAAGCGCAGACTACGTTCTGCTTTGCCTTGATGCCACCGAAAAAGTCTTTGCGCACTTCAGGATCATTTTCGTCGCCAACGACAGGCGGGTGACAGGGATGCGTGATGAAGTAGGTGATGTCCGCTCGCGCGGGCAGTTCGTTGCCGTGCGGCGCCGCCGGATCGAGGCAGATCACCATCGCGCCGGACTTGAGCAGCGGCACGAGACTGTGCGCCACCTTGCCCAGAATCGTATCCGGCACGGCGAGGATCGCCACATCGGCGCTGCGCGCGGCCTCGTCGGGTGAAGTCGGCGCCACACCGCGCTCGCGCAATTTAGCGATGCCGACATCACCCGCCTCGACGTAGAGGGTTTGATATTGCGCGGCAGCCTTTAATCGATTGGAAATGCGCGTACCCATCTTGCCCGCTGCCCCAAACAATGCGATGGTTGTCATGTTGTTTCGCTCCTTATTGAAAGTCAGAATCAATACACGCCG
>JBGQGR010000344.1:0-4245 GCA_041497495.1 Anaerolineae bacterium
CATGGAAGTCTCAACTTCTTCAAAAATCGCCGGAATACGCGTATGAATTGGGACGTAGGCCACCGTGCTGATTTCCGAGGCAATCAAGACGTCATATTGATCAGAATCTAACTCGCGCCGTACCAATCGATCCATTTCTGAGCTATAGGTATCCACGATCGATCTCGGTGTGGAATTAAAAAAACCCAGTATGGCCTTCCACCTCCGGGATTGAAACTTATTGATCGGAACAATGCCCGCCACGCGGCAATAAGCCGCCAAGCCATTCGGCTCAATCGTTTCACTCGAATCGAAGAAGCTTAACAGAGTGGTCTCGTGCCGTTGGGCCAGCACCCGCAATAGATGATAGATACGGATTTTGGAACCATTATCGGCGGGTGACGGGAACCACGCGGAGAGAAATAATATTTTCAAAGTTGCTCACTGCTCATAGTTTGCCCAGGAGGATTTCGCAACAGCATCAGTTCCCTGAATCATTTAACCGACATCATAACCGCAGGCCAGCATGACATCCGCGCCCATTTTTCCGACACGACCGCGCAGAAAATCGCGCAGCGCTAACCAATTGGCGGATCGCAGACGACGATAGTGATCGTTGCGATATTTTGCTTTAAGCGTCCAAGCTCCGATCGTTTGGAGGGTCCGCAGCATAATTCGCAGTACCACCGATCCACGCAGCTGACGTGGCGAATTTCGCCAGAAGAACAGCAGCGCATTACGCGTCATGTAATAGGCAGCTGCCGGCGAGGCGATACCCATCGTCGCGGAGATCTTGTGCCACATGACGGCAGCTGGAACATACCAAACCTCGAATCCGGCTCGGCGAGCCTTGATGCCCCATTCGGTGTCTTCATAGTTGATATAGTAGTCAACCTGAAATGGACCGATCGCTTCCAGACAAGATCGTTTGATCATGACCGCACAACCAGCGATGTAATCGACCGCTTCGGGCTGTGCCCACTGCTTCAACATTTCTGCCGAACGAAACATGCCGCGATTTTGCGTATCGCCTCGAAGCCAGCGGACGACGCTGCCAGCTGCAAACAATCGATCGCGCGGCGCGGCGCAATACATCAACGGCCCCAGCATACCAATCTGCGGATTAGCTTCGGCCGCCTGGACTAATTCGTTGATCATATTCGGCGCGACCAACGTATCGTTATTAAGAATCAAAATGTAATCGGCTTGAAGTGCCAGCGCGTGTTGAATGCCGATATTGTTGCCAGCCGCATAACCCAAATTTGAATCAAGCACTAATAAGTCGATCGATTGATAACGCCTGCGGATTCGATCGACGGACCCATCGGTTGAGCCATTATCCACCACGATGATTCGCAAATTAGGATAATCCAGCTGATTGACCGAATCCAAACATTCCAGAGTATCGATCGAGTTGTTCCAAGTCAGAATCACAATCGCGACGCAGGGCAAATCAGAGGACACAGCTGGCCACCTCGTCAATCAAAAGTAAATAATTATGCGGAACCATTGCGATCAAAAAATCGAGTAAACAGCCTGTCCAACCCGCGATCGGATAGACCGAAAGTGTGCATACCATTTATTGGTGCGGCGGAATGCTTGAACTTCACGCCGAATCGATTTCGTCGTTGCTTGACTCCATGAGCCAAAGCCGCTGCTCCACCTCGCAGGTATGAACGAAAAACGCGTTGAAGAAGATTTATTACTATGACTCACTCAGTGGCGATTATTTTAGCAATGCGCTGCAATTCAGCCTCAACCTGATCGACGCATCGTTCCCATTGCCACTGCCGCTTCGACTCAGCCAATCCTTGTTCGCTAATGACTTGCCACTGCTTTGCGTGTTTCAAGCCGTTCTGAATCATAGCAGCAAACGCTTGTGGTTCACGTTCAGTCAGCCACCCAGTCATATTTGGCCTGATGCTCTCGCGCACACCGCCTTCCGCCAACCCGATGACTGGCGTGCCGCAGGCCATCGATTCCAGTGGCACTAAACCAAATGGTTCTAAAATAGGTGCATACACTGTGAGCGCCGCCCGATTATACATTTGAACCAGAGATTGGTCATCGACTGCCGTTACGATTTCCAATTCCACCTGGGCGTGTCGTGCGATTGACTGAAGATATTCACACTCGGCCTTGATCTGAAAGTTCCCAACAATGACAAAGCGTGGGCGGATGTGATCTGGAATCAGCGCCAGGCTGCGGATAATAAAGTCAAAGCCTTTCGCCGGCGTGATTGAGCCGACCGATAAAACGAATTTTTCGCGCGGCAGCAATAATGGTCGAAAAACTTCCGTATCGACGCCGAGGTAGCATACTTCTGGCCGGAGACCACAAGTGCGCCAGACCGTTTCAGCCGTGAACGATGAGTTAGTCAATACGCTGTCGGCTGCTAACAAGTTGCGTCGATCTTCAAGCTTTAAAAACGTTCGATAAGTGAAATCTATTCCATCAACCCGATTGAGCAGCCGAGCGATTAGGGTGCGGCGATTGTAAGGACGCTCGATCGGCGGATCATAGACACGCCGCAGCGGATCTTGACAGTAATAAACCGACGGTGTATGCAAATAACGGAGCAGACCAGGGGAGTTGGTATATCGATCGGGATGGGCAAAGACGACATCATATTGATCCCGATCGATCTCGGCGGCAATAACCCGCTGAACCTTTCGCAGGCGCAGCAGATCGATCACATACATTCCTGCATTCAAGCGGCCAAACGGTGATGGAATTCTGCGCGAAGGAGTGAACGGAAAAATTTTATGGGTGTGAGCGAGTGGACGAAGATCCAAGTAATCATGATCGGCGCTGCTTAACGTGTAGACATCGACCTGATGCTGCTTGACTGCACGTTTTAACCATTCGTGAATGCTCCGTTTAGCACCGCCGCTGGGCAAGTTGTAGTAGACCGCAATCTTCACGATCCATTACCTCGATAGCCGGTGACGTATGCAGGCACACCGATAGCAATTGCATACCCGGGGATCGATCGAGTGACCACGGCGCCTGCGCCGATCACTGCGCCCTGCCCGATCGTGACTCCGGCTAAGACTGTCACCTGCGACCCAATCCACACATCGTCTTCGATTACAATGCTTTGATAAATCACACCCTGATCCATAATATGTTGATCGCGCTGATCAAACCGGTGATTCTCGGCATGGAAATTGACCGATTGGCCGATGAGCACGTGATTGCCGATTGTCACACCGCCGCCCGCGCCGATGACAGCGTTACAGCCGATGTATGACTGTTCTCCGATTTCAACAAAACCTTGTCCGGTCCGGCCGCCGCAATGCAGCCACAAATTTCGATCGATGCTGGTGTGGCGGCCAATCTGCACACCGCGGGTCGAGAGGCAGTGCAAGTACGAATAATCGGCTAAGGTCACATCGTCAGCAGCTGAAAAGCAGCGCGCATAAAGCAAACGCGTACCTCGCCCCACGCCAAATCGGCGGCCCACCTTCGCACCGCGCAATCGGAGCAATTGACCACGCCACAATTCTAGCTTGCGATCGACGCGATATTGTAGACGATCCAACCAAGTCACTAGGCTCATGATCTAAACCGATTGATTTTTGAAGGAGCCTAAACCAGCCGGAACCGGTTGGGGCTTAACCTTGCCATGCCGCCATAAAGCTCCAATGAAGTTGACCCAGCGCTCTTGGATCTTTATCAAACCGATAGTCGGCCAGCGTCCCAAGCGAGAAAGGACGAACAGCAAGATCCTGCTTTTACGATCTGCAGAAGATTTTTGCAATGCTGTTCGAAAGCACTCGGCCGCAAATTCCGTGTCGAGTCCTCGCAGTAAATGACTGCGTCCAGTCTGACGCCAGACTTCGGCCTGAGCAGCGAATGGCAAGTTAGTGACGGGTTCGTCGTTCAAAATGGATCGTTGTTGATCTGAATCGCCCGGCATCAAATCAATGAGCAATTGAACAAACCGTAAGCGAGTAGCGAGTGAGAGATTGCCAAACCAATTTGATCTTAATACTTTCAATCGAATTCGAATGAGATCCGCTCGGCGTCGCTGCCAACCGGAGCGCCGCGTCATATTCGTTTGATGGACCCGGTAGGCACAGGTCAATCGATCGAGATAACCGAAGCGCCCATGCTGCGCCAGCTGAATCCAAAAATCCCAGTCTTCGCCTATCATCAATTCGTGGTCAACGCTGGCTCTAGATTTATCGACGAGCGCTCGGCGTGTCAGCGTACACAGGGGTACAGTGATGACGGCCGCGTTCAAGATCAACGACTCTAAGA
>JBGQGR010000345.1:0-4243 GCA_041497495.1 Anaerolineae bacterium
AGCGGCGGATTCGTGACGACCAACAATACGATCGACTTTAACGGCGCAGGCGCACAGACCGTTCCAGGTTGGGCGTATTACTACAACCTGCAAACCAGCAACAGCGGCACCAAGACGCTCGGCGGGGCGGCGACAACAGCGGGTAACTTGACCATCGGTATAGGCACAACGCTTGACGTTTCTGCCAGCAACTATGGGCTGAACATTGCCGGCAACTGGACGAACAACGGCGGCACGTTCACGCCTGGCACGGGCACGGTCACCTTCAATGGCGCGCCCGATCAGACTATTGGCGGCAGCAGTGCCACCGCCTTCAACAACTTGACGGTTATCAGCGGCACGCGCGTCGTCATTCCCGGCACCAACATTCCCACAGTGGCTGGCACGCTGACGATCAACCCCGGCGGCGCGCTTAAGCAGACTCAACCCGTCGTCAGCGCCACGGTGTCCTTCCTGCAGATCAGCACGGACAAGTATCGCGGCGTCGATCTGACCACGCCCTCCGATCTGGGCAGCACCACGGTTGTCATCAGCACGACCAGCGGCAACATCTGCACCACCAATGGCGCCGCTTCGCCGGCGTATGCGCGTCGCTGCTATTCGATCACGCCCACGAACAATAATTTGACTACCACCGTTCGGCTGTGGGCTTTGACCAGCCAACTGAACGGCATCGCCGAATCGGATCTGGGGGTGTATCGATTCACCACCGGCTGGCAGTTGTTGGCCAATCGCAGCTTCGGCAACGACGGCGGCAGTTATTCGTACGCGCAGGGCGACACACCCGGCTTCTCCCACTTCCTGTTGGGCAATAAGAACAATGCGCCGACCGCCATCACCTTGATCAATTTCTCGGCGGCGTCAACTTCAAACAACTATGTGCTGCTGATCGTCTTACCGATAGTTCTAGCGTTGCTGATCGTTGGGTTACGACTGAGACGAAAAGCAAGAGTGTAAAATCAGTAAATCACCCATAGAGTCGAGTCGGCTGATGCAGTCGCCTCGACTCTTTTTGCTTCATCGATCGCTCCGTGCTATCATCATCGGCACCGATTCTGTCAGGAGATGATCTATGTTCAAGTATGCTATCGTTCGACCGCCCGGCCACAACTTTGCCGGTGGCCTCACCACCGTCGATCTGGGAATGCCTGATTTTCAGCGGGCACTTCAACAGCACGAACGCTATTGCCTTGCACTCGAAGAATGCGGACTAACCTTAACGCGCCTGCCCGCCGAGCTGCGTTATCCCGATTCGACGTTTGTTGAAGACACGGCCATCCTCACCGAACGCGGCGCGATCCTGACGCATCCCGGCGCACTCAGCCGCGAGGGCGAAGTGATCAGCATCAAAGAAACGTTGAGCAAATTCTATTCATCGTTTCAAACGATTACTGCACCTGGCACACTCGATGGCGGCGACATTTGCGAAGCGGGCCAGCATTTCTTCATTGGCCTCTCGCATCGAACGAATGAAGCAGGCGCTCAGCAGTTTACGAAGTTTCTGGCACAGCTAGGCTACACCTCAAGTTGCGTGGACATTCGGAATATCGATGGCATTCTGCATCTCAAGAGCGGCATCGCCTACCTCGGCGACAACCGCTTGGTGCTGATCGATGCGCTGGCCGATCGATCGGAGTTTCGCGGCTATGAGATCGTGCGTGTCGCGCCCGAAGAGAACTATGCGGCCAACTGCGTGCGCGTTAATGACCACCTATTGATCGCACATGGTTATCCGATCTTAGAAAAGACACTCAACAACTTGGGTTACAAAACGATCGCACTGAATATGTCCGAATATCAAAAGATGGACGGCGGCTTGAGCTGTTTGTCGCTGCGGTTTTAGTTGAATAATATGGATTCCCTCGAAGGCGTTGTCGAACGTATCACTTACTATAATGAAGAGAACGGTTATACCGTCCTCCGCTTGAGGGCGCCCGGTTACGCCGAGCTGGTCACCGTCATCGGCAATCTGCCGGAGATCACGCCGGGCGAATCGCTGCGCCTGCGCGGTGAATGGGCCACGCATCAAAAACATGGCAAGCAATTCAAAGCCGATCAGTGCGAACAAATCCTGCCCGCCAGCATTGAAGGCCTCAAAAAATATTTAGGCTCCGGCTTGATCAAAGGCGTCGGCCCGGTCACGGCCTCACGCATCGTCAAAAAGTTTGCCGCAGAAACTTTAGACATACTCGATCATTCGCCGCAGCGCATTCGCGAAGTGCTGGGCATCGGCCCAAAACGCGCGGACTTGATCACGCGCGCGTGGGACGAACAGAAATCGATCAAGCAGGTGATGTTGTTCTTGCAAGGCCACGGTGTGACCACTGGCTTGGCCGTCAAAATATTCAAGCAGTATGGCGACGCATCGATCGATCTGGTGCAGGCCGATCCATACCGGCTTGCCAGCGACATCTACGGCATCGGCTTCAAGACCGCCGATAAGATCGCGCACGATCTCGGCCTGCCGCACGATGCGCCCTCGCGCGTGGCTGCGGGCGTGGTGTACACGCTCAGCAACTTTGCCGATCAAGGCAACGTCTTCGCGCCGCAAGCCAAACTTGTGCATGATGCGGCTGAACTATTGGAGGTTCAACCAAACCAAGTTGCAGCATCGCTAGATGTTTTGGAAAAGAGCGATCAAATCAAACGTGAAGTGATTTATCCGATAAAGACAAAAGGCGGAAGGATGAAGGATGAAGGTTTATCCCTCAGCCTTCACCCCTCCTCTTTAAAAGAAGAGCCTGCAATCTACTTGACGCCTTTTTATCACGGCGAGGTCGGCGTAGCAAAGCGCTTAAACGCGATCATCGATGCGCGGGAATCCCGATTGAGCGAGCTGGCTCAATCGGATTTGCAGCAGATCCTAAACGATCTCGGATCGACCGTCGCTCGTCATTCGACCGCGCGGCTGAGCGATCAGCAGCGTGATGCGATCAAATCGGCCGTCACGCATAAGGTTACGGTGTTGACCGGCGGACCCGGCACCGGCAAAACGACGACGATGCGCGCGCTGATCGAATTGCTGGAAAAATTCCACAAGACGTATGCGCTCTCGTCGCCGACGGGCCGCGCCGCGAAACGGCTGAGTCAAGCCGCCGATCGATCAGCTAAGACCATCCATCGGTTGTTGGAATACGCGCCGAATGAGGGCTTCAAGCGCAACGAGAAAAATCCGCTCGACATCGACCTCTTGATCGTCGACGAAGCCAGCATGATCGATCTGTTGTTGATGAATCATTTGCTCAAGGCCGTGCCGATCGATGCGCATCTGCTGCTCGTCGGCGATATCGATCAATTGCCCAGCGTCGGCGCGGGTGATGTGCTGCGTGATGTCATCGATTCTGGACGCGCCGCCGTCATTCGGCTGGATGTGATTTTTCGGCAGGCGCAAAACTCGCACATCATCACTAATTCACATCGCATCAATCAAGGCCAAATGCCTGTTACCCCCAAAGAGGCCGATGATTTTTTCTTGTTCGTCAAAGAAGAGCCCGATGAGGCCGCGGATTTGATCGTGGATTTGGTGGCTGCGCGCATACCCGCCAAATTCGGCTTGAAGATCAATGACCTGCAAGTTTTATCGCCGATGTACCGCGGCAGCACCGGCGTCTCGGCGCTGAACGCCAAGTTGCAAGAAAAATTGAATCCGCCATCTGACAGGAAAATTGAACGAAGGTTGGGCGGCACACTCTTCCGCGTCGGCGATCGCGTGCTGCAAACGCGCAACAACTACGACAAAGATGTTTACAATGGCGATATGGGCTATATGACCGCGATCGATCTGGAGAATCAAACGCTCACGGTGTCGATCGACGATCGACCGATCGAGTACGATTGGAGCGAAGCTGACGAGTTAGTGCTGGCGTATGCGATCAGCGTTCACAAAGCGCAAGGCAGCGAATATCCGGCCATTGTGATGCCGTTGCTGACACAGCATTACATGCTTCTGCAACGTAATCTATTGTATACCGCGGTCACGCGCGCGAAGAAACTGGTCGTGCTCGTCGGCAGCCGGCGCGCTTTAGCGATGGCTGTGAAGAACAACAAGCCGAGTGAAAGATTTTCGGGCTTGAAAGAAAGATTGTCCTCACCTCTTTCTCCCCTCTCCTGACAACTCAGCAATACCAAATTGACCTTACCATCAATGTGTTGTTAGGAGAGGAGCCGGGGGTGAGGCTATCTTCGCGGCGAGCCGATCACACCCTCCGGCCTATTCCGACCTTCCAAATCTTCAATGCGCCGC
>JBGQGR010000346.1:0-4238 GCA_041497495.1 Anaerolineae bacterium
GAATAGTCTGCCATCGGCGCACCTCTTTTCAATGGGATGTGCCAATCTTACCAGACCTTCCCTCACTCAGGTGTTCCCGTTAAAGTCGGGAGAGCCACAATTATTCATGACGTACGACGGCGATATTCTGGGGGGCCTGCTGCCTTTAGCGGATTGTCCGTCCGGAACTGAAGTCGTCGATATTCGGCAGATCACACTGACCGGCTGGCCGCCAGGTCAGTATGAAATCGCTGTGGGCATTTACAATCGATTGACAAACGAACGCTTCGCAGCTTTGGCTTCAAAAGGGATGCCTTTGCCTGACAATATTCTGGTTGTTGCAACGCTCACTGTACCGTAACACATCTCTCTCTTTGTGGTGTATTTCCTCTATCTCACAGCCCTTTTCGATCATTCCTTGCGCTAATGTTTAATCGCGGTTAAGATTGGCTCGATATCCCCAAACAGGTGTTGGAATTTGAATACGGATGCTCGAGTAAAAATCATCGTCGGCCGGCGACAGCGCCGACAAAACCAGCGCGGCAAAGGCCAAAAGTTCGTGCGCATCATCGGTGTTGCGCTTGTCGCGATCGTGTTGAGCTGCGGTGTGTTCTTCGGCTCGACGGTTGGCGGCGCGGTGGCGTTGTATCTCAGTTTCACCGCCGATCTGCCCGACCCCAGTCAATTAGCGGCCAAGTTCACGCAACAAAATACCGAGTTCTTTGAGACGACCAAGATTTACGATCGCACCGGCAAGAACCTGCTGTACGAAGTGATCGATCCGCGCGTGGGCGATCGGCAGTGGGTGGCGCTGGCCTCGATTCCGCTGTTGTGCCAGAAAGCCGCCATCGCCATTGAAGATCGCAGCTTCTACGAAAATCCCGGTTTTGATATTCGCGGCATGGCGCGCGCCTTCCTGAGCAACGCGCAAGGCGGCTCCGTGCAAGGCGGGTCATCGATCACGCAGCAGTTGGTCAAGAACACACTGATCGATCCGAGCCAGCGCACAATCCAATCGGGCATTGAAGGGTATACGCGCAAGATCAAAGAAGTTCTGCTCTCCGCCGAGATCGGCCGGCGCTACCCGAAAGATCAAATCTTAGAGTGGTATCTCAACACCAACTACTACGGCAACCAGGCTTACGGCATTCAAGCCGCCGCCAAAGTTTATTACAACAAGACGGTCGATCGCTTGGACATTGCCGAATGCGCCATGCTGGCCGCGATTCCGGAATTTCCCAGCCAGAATCCGATCGATAACCCGACCGATGCGGCTTCGCGCCAAGCCTTAGTGCTGGATGCAATGCTGCGCGACGGCTACATCACCGCCGATGAAACGGTTGCCGCGAAAACGGAAAAACTGAATGTCATCACCGGCGGCGTCGCCGATCGGTTTGACATTGTCGCGCCGCATTTCTCGGTGTACGTGCGCAAGTGGCTCGAAAACAATCCGGCCATCGGGCCTCAATTGGTCAGTCGCGGCGGGTTGAAAGTTTACACCACGCTCGATCTCGATCTACAGAATTACGCTCAACTAGCTATCGCTGATCAAGTTAAGCAGCTCACCGCAGATGACCACAACGTCAACAATGGCGCCGCCGTCGTGATCCGCCCGGAGACTGGCGAAATCTTGGCGATGGTCGGCAGCGCCGATTATTGGAATGATGCTATCAACGGGAAGTACGATGTCGCTACGTCCAACCCTGGCCGCCAACCGGGATCATCTTTTAAACCCTTCACCTATATCACTTTGCTCTCGCAGGGTGTTCCGGCTTCATATGGCTTCTTGGATGTGCGCACCGAGTTTCAACAACCGGGCGCGAATCCGCCGATCTATGTGCCGGAAAATTACGATCGGAAGTATCACGGCTATGCGCGCTTGCGGTTAGCTTTAGCTCGATCGTATAACATTCCCGCTGTGAAAGCACTCGAAATAGCCGGTGTCGATAACGTGATCCGCACCGCGCACAAGATGGGCATCACCACGCTCGATCGCGGCTTGGATTATTATGGACTCGCTTTAACTTTGGGCGGCGGCGAAGTGAAGCTGCTCGATGAGACTTATGCCTTTGGTGTGTTTGGCAACAATGGCGTCATGGCTGGCTGGCCCCCTCCTGAAGATCGACAACGCCCCGGCTTCCGCACGCTCGATCCAGTGCCGGTGCTGCGCGTCGAAGACAGCAAAGGCAATATCGTGTGGGAATACAACACACCCTCCACTGCGCAGATATTGGACCCGCGGCTGTCTTATTTAATGAACAGCATCCTATCGGATAAAGGAGCGCGCTGCGCGGCGTTTGGTTGCCCGAACGTTTTGGAACTCGACGATAATCGACCGGCTGCTGTTAAGACTGGCACGACAAACGACTTCAAAGACAACTGGACGGTCGGTTATACACCGCAAGTCGTCGTCGGCGTGTGGATCGGCAACACCGATAATACTTCGATGAAACATGTGACCGGAATTTCAGGCGCGGCGCCGGTGTGGCATGACATCATTTCGTATTATCTGAAAGACAAACCCAAAGTCCCGTTCGTTCGACCGCCGGGGTTGGTTGAGAAAACAGTCTGCGCCACCACGGGGTTACTGCCGACTAAATATTGTCCGAAGACAACCGAGATCTTCATTCCGGGCACAGAGCCTACTTCTTACGACACGCTCGATCAGGCTTTCCTGATCGATAAAGAAACGGGTAACTTGGCCACGGCCTCCACTCCGCCCGATAAGGTCGAAGAAAAAATATTTGAGATCTATCCGCCGGAAGCGGCTGACTATGTTAAAGAAGCCAACATTCCACAGCCCCCGGCACAATATGACACCAACTACGGCCCGCCACCCAATGCCTATGGCGATGTGGCGATCATCGCGCCGGGGCCATACTCTTACATTCACGGCATATACCCCGTCACCGGAAACGCCAAAGGCGACGACTGGAATCACTATCGGATCGATTTTGGCAAAGGCTTGAATCCTACTGAGTGGCAGCAGATTGGACCCGATCACGGCGAGCAGGCCGATCAAGGTCCACTTGAAAATTGGGATACCACTGCACTCGATGGTTTATTTAGTCTCCGCTTGACTGCGTTCCGCAACAACGGCGATACACAGACTTCGGTGGTGCCAGTGACCGTTGATAACATTTCGCCGACGATCAAGATCATCTATCCGAGCAGCGGCGACTTTTACGAATATGGACAAGACGAATGGGTGAACATTCAACTCGACGTGCAGGATAATATCGCCATTGGCTACGTGCAGCTCTTTGTCGATGACAAGCCTGAGCCGTGGTCGACACATAGTGCGCCGCCCTATGGTGATAAGTGGCTGCTCAATTCTGGGGATAAGCTCGGCACGCACACTTTCTTTGCGCGTGTCTATGACAAAGCCGGCAACGTGTCTGAAAGCAACAAAGTCAAAGTGTTTATCGGCGTCAAGAAACCGTAGGAGTCAGTTAATCAAGGCATGGTTGATAGAAGGCCCGTTCTTGTAACAAGAGCGGGCTATTCTTTGCCATTCTTTAGAGCCGTCATTGCAAGGCGCGTCTTTTTTCGCCGAAGCAACACTTGCACCGCAAGGCAGAGCAGTGCAGGCGTCTCCACGATAATCAGCTGAGCGTGCTTCGTCGCGGAGTTTATCCTGAGCGAAGTCGAAGGGTTCCCCCGCAAAGACGCTGCCGTTTGTTATAAGCAGACAAGTCACATGTACCCTTATGGCGCAACCCGCCATACGCATCACGTTTCACTTATCGCTTTTCAGGAGATCTTTCAATGAACATTCTACTCACCAATGATGATGGCTACGCCGCACCCGGCCTGTTGATCTTGAAGCAAGCGCTCGATAAACTTGGCACGGTCAAAGTCGTTGCACCCGATCAAAATTGGAGCGCCGGTGGTCACGTCAAAACAATGCACAAGCCGCTGCGTCTAAACGAAATTCAATTGGCGGATGGAACTCCGGCGTATGCCAGCAGCGGCGCGCCGAGCGATTGCGTAGCGCTGGTCTTGCTTGGCGCGATCGATTTCAAACCAGACCTGATTGTGTCCGGCATCAATCCTAATCCGAATCTTGGGCAAGATGTGACTTATTCTGGAACCGTGACCGCCGCCATGGAAGGCACGTTAGGCGGCATCCCGTCGATCGCGGTCTCGGTCGAATCGAAAGAAGCGTATGCGTCCGCGGCACAGTTCGTCGGGCAGCTGATACCCATCGTGCTGCAGAAAAAACTTCCGCCGAATATCCTGCTTAACGTCAACGTCCC
>JBGQGR010000347.1:0-4236 GCA_041497495.1 Anaerolineae bacterium
ACAATCGCATACAGCGACAGTCTAACAAATAGAGGCGGCTCTGCTCTGAGTCGCCTCTGCACTTTTCACCAGCACAATGCCAGAATATCCGTCGGCGGTAATCGTTGCATCGACAAAGTTGCCGAGATCCTGATAGCGGCAAATCACTCCCATCGCTCCATCATCCGGGCCATTCGCAATCGCCGCATCGAAATCGATCGCCACATCGCCAAACGCCGGTTGCGAGTTGGAATTAGCCCAGATCGAGTAATCGGCCGACTTCACTTGAATAGTGTAAAAGCCACTACTATAATTCGATCCGCCTTCAAGACTGCTTTGCTGATCCCAATTGCCATACTTGTTTGAGAAATCATCCTGAAACAAAACCGTGCACGTATCGTTCGTCGACGGCACACCGGTCATTTGGATTGCCGGTGAAGTTGTTGGCAGGGTGCTGGTCGGTGTTGACGGGGGGCGGGCGCATTGCTATTGCAAGCAGCAGACCCACACACCACACTCAAGACGTCCAAAAATCGTCGCATAAGAATCTCCTGGCTGAGTGAATGCCGCCAATAAAAAAAACGGGGGTGGTTCGTAATGAAGGATTGGATCGGTGGGGAAAATATACCCCTGTTGGGAATTGAACCCAAGCCTCAGCCTCCGCAGGGCCGCGCTCTATCCGCTGAGCTACAGGGGTGTAACGGACACGATCGAGTTGTTAAAATTCTGGCGGGGAGGCAGGGATTCGAACCCTGGGTAGGGTTTTAAAGCCCTACAACCGCTTAGCAGGCGGCTCCGATCGGCCACTCCGGCACCTCCCCTTATTGTACCCACGAGACATCCAATCCGATGTCAGCTGAGCGATCAATTTTTAAGGCGGAGGGAGAGGGATTCGAACCCCCGGTAACCCAAAGAGCTACAACGGTTTTCAAGACCGTCGCCTTAAACCACTCGGCCATCCCTCCACATTCAGCCTGACCTTGCCTGAATTTTGCGGCGAAACAGCGCAAGGTTGAACGCGTGTAAACACGTCGCGGAGTATACCACGCCGATCTAGCACTGTCAATGCACTTGCCAAATTTTTGCGCGATCTTTGCTCAAGCATGCTGAATATGGTAGAATGCAATCGGCATACACTTCAGGCAAAGATCACGGAGAGTAAAATGGTCAGCTCAGATCTGTTGGAAATATTACGTTGCCCGTATTGCGTCAGCGGTGAAACTCGGCACGCTGGTGAAGATCCGGGCCGCTTGCAACTGGTGAATAACACTTGGCTGGTCTGTCAAGAGACGGACTGCCGGCGCAAGTATCCCATTCGGGACGATATTCCGGTCATGTTGATCGAAGAAGGCGACAAATACAAAGATATCCCGATCGAAAAACTGGGTCAGCCCTAGCTAAAACCCGATCGGCCTTCCAGCGAAACGATTGATGTTGTTGATGCAAACCGGTTGAGCCTATCCACTTAGCCGGTTTATTTTATCGGCAGCCCAATTCATGCAACTGACAGACCCACCTCAAGGATTAATCGACGATTTGATCAGCGGCGATGATGTTCGCGCCGAACGCGCCGCACTACACTTTGCCGCGTCCGGTGATGCAGCGCTTGGGGCACTGCGGCAGCTCGTCAATGATCCCAGCGCCGATCATCGCTGGTGGGCGGCGCGTACCCTCAGCCAAATCCGATCGGCTGCTTCCGTACAGGAATTACTCCAGCTGTTATCCGATCGGGATGCCGATGTTCGAGCGTGTGCCGCATATGCGCTGGGCGAACAGCAGGCCAGCAGCGCCGTGGAAGCCATCGCACAATTGCTGACAGATTCCAGCGTGTTTGTCAGCGCCATGGCTTCAGACGCGTTAGCCCGCATCGGTCAATCCAGCGTGCCGATCTTGATCGAACGCTTGAAACAGGGTGAGTCGCTGGAACGCGCACGCGCCTCCAAAGCCCTGTTGGCGATTCTCGACTCCCGATCGATCCCCGCGCTGATTGCCGCGCTCGATGATGACAGTCCCGTGGTGGAACATTACGCTTCTGAAGCACTCACCCGTTTAGGTGTCGGCACAATTTTAGTAAAGCCGCAATAACCCACATCAAAAACAGAGCCTCGTATTGAAGACTGAGACGCTGAAAGCCTTCGACCCACGACAAACGAGATGCCCAATGGAATCATAGCCATGGAGCATCTCGTTTTCGCTAATGAGCCGTCAGGGACTCGAACCCTGAACCAAAGGCTTAAAAGGCCTCTGCTCTACCATTGAGCTAACGGCCCGGCGCACGAGATTGTAACATGCAGACTAAGGACTGTCAATGAAATTGCCGGAAATTTCGCGATCGATCTTTCTTTCACCGCATCCTGATGACGCGGCCTTGTCCTGCGGCGGAACGCTCTATCAGCTCGCCCTAAACGATCAACGCCCGATTGTGATCACGCTCTTCAGCGGCGATCGATCGAACGCCGCACCTCTATCTGAATTTGCCCGCAGTCTGCCTGAGCGTTGGCGGTTGACCGACGACGCACCCGCCGCGCGCCGCGACAAAGATAGCGCCGCACTCAATCGTTTGACTGCCTTTCTGATTTAGCTGCCGTTTGCAGATTGCATCTATCGCATTGACCCGATCACCTCCCAACCGCTATATGATTCTGAAACATTGATCTTCGGATCGATCCGTGAACCCGAGATAACCCATCCGGTGGCGGATGCACTCCGATCGAAGATCGCCGCGATCCAGAGTTGGGGATCGACCGTGAAAATATTCGTTCCATTAACCGCCGGCCTGCATGTCGATCATCAAATCGCACACGCGGCCGCCGAGCGCTTGAATCAAGCATTGATCTATTACGAAGATTTTCCTTACGCGGAGAACAAAACGAAGTTGCAACCGGTGTGGGGCGATGATGAGTGGCGGTCGGAATCGATTGAATTGAGCGCCGAAGCGCTGCAGGCCAAAGCCGACGCGATTGCGCAGTATCGATCGCAGCTTAGCACGTTCTTCAAGGATGAGACCGAGATCGAAACACGCATTAAGGCATATGCAAAAGAAGTCGGTGGCGGGAAATTAAATGAAATGTGTGACGCACTTATGAAGTGCGCTGCACATTGAAGCGGCGACTGTGCTATAATCCAATCAACAATACGGGCTTAGGCTCAGGAGGTGTCGATCTTATGGCTGGATTTGGTGCAACCGAATTGATCATCATCTTGGTGATCATTCTACTACTCTTTGGGGTTGGACGCATCGCGACTGTCGGCAAGGAATTAGGCACTGGCATGCGCGAGTTCCGCAAAGGCCTGACGGGCGAAGACGAAAAGAAAGACCCGCCAACACCGCCAACTGATGATCAGAAGAAGAGCTGATCGGAAATAAAAACAGCCTCTAACAAGCGTTGCTGTTTTGTTATGGAACGCCGATTTTAGTCGGAAGATCAAATGCCGACTGAAGTCGGCGTTCCGAATCTCATGGCACGCGATAAGTTGCCATCAACTTGCCACTCGGATCGCGCAAGTAGGCGATCGTCCCACTGCCACTCCACATCGCGCTCGCTTGTCCCCAAAACAGATCGACGGCGCTGTCTGTGCCGACAGTCGTATGGACGTGCGCTTCAGCATTCGGCAGCAAAGTGAGATCGGGGAAAGTATATTTGTGCCCTTCACCATCCGACAAGGTCCAGCCGGACAAATTGACTTTGCCACCAAGATTAGTTAAGACCACCGATTCATTCGCCACATCACCCAAGCCATCGATCTGACGGATCGTGACGAGC
The DNA here is from genome assembly GCA_041497495.1 of Anaerolineae bacterium. GTDB lineage: Bacteria > Chloroflexota > Anaerolineae > Fen-1058 > Fen-1058 > JBGQGR01. Next base: position 3,744 of record JBGQGR010000347.1, read on the forward strand.
AAACCACCAGCCAATGTTGCCGCCGGAGTGGGATTGGGTCGAGTTGTCGCTACCACCAGTGGTGTTGCTGTCGCAACATCGGGCGTGAAACCGGCGGCAGGAACAATCAACTCTTGACCGATGTTGAGAATGTCGCCCTCTTTCAAATGATTGGCACTCAATAGATCATCGACCGAAATACCGAGGCCGGTGGCAATACTGATCGGCGTATCGCCCGCTTGAACGATATAGCTGCGTGGAACGATCGGGGTGGCCGTAGCCGCGATCGATTGTGAGGTGGCCCGCGCGATCGGTCTGGGCACAACCGTCGGCGCCGGCTGGATCGACGATCGACCTGCGTCCCAAATGCTAAGCACCACCAGCACCACGATCGCCGCGACAATCGCGTTCACTGCAATAAAGATCGCTATGCGCCGAATAGACATGTGATTCCTCACTTGCCGTTATAATTGTCCGCAACGGCTTAACGATGATAGCACAGCCAGATCGACCC
>JBGQGR010000348.1:0-4229 GCA_041497495.1 Anaerolineae bacterium
AACTCTTTGCGATCGCGCCGCTTCATTTCGAGACCGCCCTTGCCGATCGATTTGGTGCTGACCGTCAATCGAATCGGTAGGCCGATCAAATCCGCATCGGCGAATTTCACGCCGGGGCTTTCGGCGCGATCGTCGAACAACACTTCGATGTCCGCATCGATCAACGCGCGATACGCCCATTCGGCTTTGTCGTTGATATCGGCATCACTGCCCAGCGCAACTAAATGGACTTGATACGGCGCAACGGTGATCGGCCAGATCAGGCCTTTGTCGTCGTGATGCTCTTCGGCGATACACGCCAGCAAGCGGCCCGATCCAATGCCATATGAGCCCATCACGATCGGTTGCTGTGTTCCATCGGCGGCGAGGAACGTCGCGCCAACTGCGGCTGAATAGCGCGTACCCAATTTGAAAATGTTGCCGACTTCAACGCCGCGCGACGTGTACAATTCGTGTCCGCAATCGATACACGCATCGCTATCGCCCGCGGCGGCGATGTCGGCGGCGATCGATGCGGCGTAATCGCGCGGTGTGTTGGTGTTGAGCAAGTGATAACCTTCTTCATTCGCGCCCGCGACTAAATTCGGTGACGATTGAACTGCATCGTCGACAACAACGATCACATTCTTCAGACCGATCGGCGACGCGTAACCCGGCGTCGCGCCGATCGCATTGATCTCCTCATCGGTCGCGGGCCGCAGCCAATCGGCTTTGACCGCGTTGCTTAACTTCGTTTCATTGACATCCATATCACCGCGAATCACCGAAAAGATAAAGTCTTCCCGTGTGCGCCCTCCTTCCTCATGTCCAGCGATCATAAACACGGCCTTCGCCGTTTTGTTCTTCGGCACATTCAACAATGTTGCCAGGGCTTCGATCGTTTTACACTCGGGCGTCGCCACTTTCTCGATCGGCTGGAGTGGCTCGATCGGGTTTTGCGATTTCCGAAAGCGCGCAATTTGTCGATTGGTCGCATAACCGCAGTTGCGGCACAGCACCAGCGTATCTTCACCAATCGGCGTGAGGTACATATATTCATGCGCGAGCGATCCGCCCATCATGCCCACATCCGATCCAACGGCGATGGCGGGCAGGGCGCAGCGATTGAAGATATTGGAGTAGGCTTGATAATGCGCGCGATATTGTTTGTCCAGCCCGGCTTCGTCCGCGTCGAGGCTGTACGAATCTTTCATCGTGAACTCGCGCACGCGGATCAAGCCGGCGCGCGGCCGCGGATCGTCGCGGAACTTGGTCTGGATGTGATAGACCAACTGCGGCAGCTGCCGGTACGATCTGATTTCGGTCTTGCACAAATCGGCGACGACTTCTTCATGCGTCATGGCCAACACCATGTCCCGCGCTTTGCGATCTTTGAAGCGGGCCATCTCCGCCCCGATCGAATACCAGCGGCCGGTGGCCTGCCACGTTTCCGCAGGATGAACGACGGGCATCGTCATCTCCTGTCCGCCGATCGCATTCATCTCGTCGCGCAAAATATTTTCGATCTTGGTCAATGATCGTTTGGCGAATGGCAAGTAAGAAAATAATCCTTGCCCTAGCTGTCGAATGAATCCCGCGCGTACGAGCAGTTGATGGCTGATCGCTTCGGCGCCGGTCGGTGCTTCGCGCAAGGTCGATCCAAATGCATGTGAGAGTTTCATAGTGCTCCGTGATAAGTGAAGGGTGAAAACGTGATCGCGTCATTGCGAGGAGTCCGAAGGACGACGAAGCAATCCCGCTGTTATTATCACTGAGATTGCTTCGCCGCACGGCGGCTCGCAATGATGTGTAAATAATTATCTGCGCAGCGTCCGCATGGTTTCTTTCAATTCTTTCTCGGCGCTCACTGCGTCCTCTGCCGTGTGGTTCAATGAAATGGCGCGCACGAGCGATGTGACCACCGCATTGATCGGCGCCGGCACACCGAGCTCCTTGCCATGCTCCACGATCTTACCATTGATCGCATCGATCTCCGTCGGGCGTTTGCCCATGACATCTTGCAGCATCGATGAGAAATTCGTTGCGGTCAAAATCGCTACTTGCTTGAGGCGTTCGAATGGATCTGGGTAGGGTAATACGATGCCCTTCGCTTTCGTTACTGCATAGGCTTCATTCGAGACAAGCCGCATCAATTCTAAAGTATCGGGCGATTCGACAAGCGCGCCGTTTGGAATGCGCAAGATTGCGGTCAATGGATTGATGCCCGCGTTGACGATCACTTTTCCCCACACTAAACCGTCGATGTCGGCGCTGACGTGTGCGGGTAATCCAGCCGCATTCATCAGCGCCGTGATCTCATAGGCGCGCGCATCGAGCGAGAAGTCGCTGGGCGCGGCCCGTTCGATCGGCATGTAGCCCAGATGCGTTGCACCGCGTCCGCTGGTCCGAATGTGCCCCGGCCCTAACAGCGTCGCACCCTGCATCGTCACGCCCAGCATCGCGCGATCGATGCCGACGTGCTGAGCGAGAATCTCCACGTTGCCTAACCCGTTTTGCAAAGTGAGTGCAATGCCATCAGGCTTCAACGATTTGGCTGCGACGGGCGCTGCCACATCGGTCTTGTATGTTTTGACCAGCACGATGGCGAGATCGGCAGCGGGAGCGTCGAGTGGATCGGTGGCGGTGTGAATGCCGGAGTAGTGCCCGTCATTCTCGATCGTGACGCCGTCCCGGTGGATCGTATCGATCGCGTCTTGCCATGAGCCGATCATCGAGATATTTGCGACGGTCGATAATCGCGCAGCGAAGAGTGAAGCCATTGCGCCTGTGCCAACGATGGTGATGTTCATGTAATCTCTCCTTCTCTCATTCACTCATTCGCTCAATCGATAGAGAGAATGAGAGAGTGTTCGTTATCAATACAACTTCCCAACTGCTTCACTTTCTTCGTTCACCTTGCCATCCTGCCGCGCGACACTCTCCGCATCGGCGACGAAGGCTCTGAACTCGGCTTCATCGATCGAGAAAGAGTTGTCCGCTGTTGGAAATGCTCGCGTGTTGACCTCTTGCACGTATTGCTTCACCGCATCGACGATCGTCGTTCGAATTTGGGCGTAGCGTTTGTTGTGCTTGGGCGAGAATCGATCGAAGTAGCCGAGCAGATCGTGGAAGACCAGCACTTGTCCATCACAGCCCACGCCCGCGCCGATGCCGATCGTTGGGATCGATAGATGCTTCGAGACAAATTCGCTGACTCGATCGGGCGTCGTCTCAAGCACGATTGCATACGCGCCCGCGACTTGCAGGGCCAACGCATCCTCCAAAAGTTTGCGCGCACCCGATCGGGTTTTGCCCTGCACTCGATAGCCGCCCAACTTCGACACGGACTGCGGTGTCAAGCCGATGTGGCCCATCACCGGAATGCCCGCATCGACGATTGCTTTCACGGTGGCGGCCATTTCTTGTCCGCCTTCCAATTTGATCGAATCCGCACCGGCTTCTTTCATAAAGCGGCCCGCATTGCGGACGGCCTCCTTAACATCGACCTGATACGACATGAATGGCATGTCGCCGATGATGTGCGCGAACTTGGTGCCACGCTTAACAGCCGCGGTGTGGATCAACATCTCGTCCATCGTCACCGGCACGGTCGATTCGTAACCGAGCACGACCATACCCAGCGAATCGCCGACGAGGATCAGATCGACGCCGGCTTCGTCGACGGCCAGCGCGCCGGGATAATCGTAGGCGGTGATCATCGTGATCGGTTCGCCGCGCTGCTTCTTGGCTTGCATGTGTGGAATGGTAACTTTCTTGCGGTCCATTTTTCTTTCTCCCTTCGATATGTATTTACCGCAGAGCACGCAGAGAGCGCAGAGTTACACTTAATTTTTCTCCGCGTTCTCCGCGATCTTAGCGGTGAAAATAAAAACCCGACGGCGAGGATCGCAATCGGGCGTGAGAGAGCACAAGGTCTGGTGCGGTCTGCGTCTCGGTCGCGATGCGATCCAAGCGATGTGGCACTACATCCTGCTTCAATTGTCTGTTCGATGTTACTCGCTGCTCTCCTTCGACTTTGCTCAGGATGAGTCAGCGGCAATGAAATTATACCCTGCTCTGCGTTCACAAGCAATACGAACTGAAATTACAGTATAATCACGACCATTACCGCCTTTTACATCTTGATTGCAAGAGGAAAATAATGAAGATTCCAAAATATTGGGCTAAAGCAATCGTCAAAGTCAAAAATGATCGAGGGCGCGAATTCGATCTGGCGTGCTGGCGCTGGT
>JBGQGR010000349.1:0-4226 GCA_041497495.1 Anaerolineae bacterium
CGGCGTTGGATAACTCACCTTGCTCGGATTGCAATGAGTATGGGTTACTTGAGTGTTGCCCCAGTGTGAAAAGAAAGCGCGCCCACATTAGTGATTTGCGGTCATTTTAAGCCTTGATTTTTAAGATGCAAAAGTCGAGTAGTTAGTAGATCGATCCGTGAAGCGATTGATTTGCACGCTCGATTATGATCTGCGCTGTGTCCGATCGATCTTTCAGGCTTGATAAACCCAGCTTGAGATTTCCGTAATCCCCGATCGGTTTGCCGAGCGACTGAGCTGATCCTTTTGGAAAATATTTCTCACTCAAAAATTTAGCGCGGATTGAATCGGCTATCAGCTGGGCTTGATCGAGCGTGTGCTCCGGCAAAACGATCAGCACCTGATCACCGCCTGCATGTGAAACGACGATCGGCGGCTGAGTCACGGCGCGCGCCACCCGGATCGTGGCTTGCAACGCAGCGATTCGTTCAGATCGGGCAATCGTATTTGTTTTCGGATCGAGTTGCAGCAGCGCGATCGATAACGATCGATTGAAACATCTGGCTCGCAAAATCTCCTCGTCCAATCGCACAGCCGCCCAATCAGGTTTCAGTGTGCCGAAAGTCTCATCATGCACCGTCAACTCTTCTACGCGCGCCAGATATCGATCGGCCTCACGCTGCACGCGATCGATCGCACCAGCCAAGCCGCCCGCTAATGGACCGACCAATAAATATGCGGCGAGTTCAGTCGCAACATTTAAAATCGCGTTTTCACGCGGAAAAATACCCGCGTACTGATTGACCAATACGATTACAAACACACTCAGTGCCGATGCGGCCAGGCCGCCCCAGACACTGGTCAGCAGACCAACGACGATGACGCCCAACAACAACGCAAGGTAGGCCAGCGCGGCTTCAAAGGGATTGACAACAACCACCAACATCGCGGCGAGGATCGTCATCAGCGCTAAACCGAAGGCCCACCATCGGGCGCGACCCGATTCAGTCATACACTGCCTCCATCCTCATTCATCCTCTTCTTCAACCGGCTTGTTCTTTGCGGTGATCGATCGACGACGGGCTGTGACCAACCCTACACTACCGATCCCGATGACAGCGCCGATCAAGATCACCGCCAAGATGCCGCGCGCTGAAATCGATAACGACACCCCACCCAGATTACCAATTGCGACACCGCGAATGCCTTGCGAGGTGATCACTGCCACGTTACCTTGCGAGGTAAGTCGATGGCCCAACACCGGCAAATCGCTAGCCGTAGTTAATACTGACTCGTCGGTGAAGCCGGTAATCGCTACAAGGATCCCACGCAGGGACCACGGCGCGCTCAAGAGTTGAATGTAGCCCGCTGTGTTGTTCAATTCATCAGGATATAACTCGCGACCACCGGCCGCTTGAATCGATCCAGTTGGTGATCGAGTCAACGGCTGAGGTAACGCGGCATCGTACTTGATCAACAGATCATTTGTCGGCGCTTGACCGATCGCAATCGCATGATCGTCGCTCGCTGTTGCCGGATCAAATCGATCGGCTGTTGTCGCTCGCAGGCGCAGCCGATCTGCTGTCGAAAATGTTCCCAGTTTAGCGGCGACGATCGCCATCGCCGACAGATCAGCGCTGGATGGTTGCGCGGGCAGCACAAACACATTTGCGCTGAGATCGATCGGCACAATCAACGCTGATGGCAAGAAGTGCACATCGAGCGGCGGCTCACTGTTGACATGCTGCAGATTCACATTCGCTAAATTGGCCGGCACGCTCGCCCAAGCTTCGTCGATGTAGCGGAAGTTACAGTCCTGATTCGGCACGCGCAGATCGAACGCGAGATGCAGCCAGTTACGGCCCGGATGCACTTGGCGCGGCGCAATTTGAATCGCTAAGCGGCCATTTGAGTCGTTGCGATTGTTCAGCTGCACATCGGCCACGCGAAATCCGTTGATATAAGCTTTCATTGAAGATGATGTCGATAATCCGCGCGCGTGCGTAAAGCGCACGGCGATCGACGCGTCGCTGGTGAGTTTCCAGTCGTACGGCACATCGATCGGGTAATAGAGATCATGCAGGCCGATGCCATTGACTTGCCGATCGATGAAGCCTAGCTCGAGGAAGGTGGCCCGCGCCGATCGAGCCGGTGACGGCTGAGCGATGACTGTTTGTGGATCGGTGTGAAGCCCGATCAGTTGATCGTGCGCTGAGCGGGTGGCTAACAGCGCGGCCGAGTTCAACACAGCGGCATCATCTGAACCCGATACAATCAACATCAAGCGATTCGGGTTGTGCGGCGAAATCGATTCACTTACTCCGATAATAGCGTTCGCGGCCAGCGGATTGCGCTGCGCCGTGTCGATAACGATCAGGTGATCGTTTTGAGCACGCGCATCAGTCAGCTGATCGATCGTTAGCATGTGCAGCGGGGGTTCTTCCCACAGCGCTGCTTGACCGAGTGCTGCCGCGATCTGCGCCGCCGCCGTCAATTCCGCCGGAGATGGCTGAACTGGAAGAACGATCGAGATCTGCGCGTTACCGCTCAGCGTTGAAGTTGAATCGAACGGCGCAGGGTAACGTGAGAGATCGGGCTGAATCGGCACTTCGTTTCCAGCCAATTCAATGACACTGTCGGCCATGATCGTCGCCCACAATGCAATGTCGTTCGCGTCCGCGCAGCCAGTATCTCGCAGGCGCAAATTAAATTGGAAAGTCAACAGGTTATCGCCGGGATGCAGCGCGCTGATCGGCAATGCGATATCGATGAAAGAAGGATCGGCGTTATCACGCGTCAACAACAGGCTGGCCGCTGGTTCGGTGTTGAGGGCAATCACCAAGTCCGATAGATTAGGCAGCAGTTTATTTCCGTGAGAAAGATGCAGCTTCAAAGTCGCTTGCTGAATCTTTCGGCCCTCAGCCATTGGAAAATGCACTTGTACTTGATCGAAGATTGATCTGATCTGGATGTCCGTCTTCACGCCGACATCCGCCAATGTGAAACGCGGCGGACTATCCGCGCGCACTGATTGTGCGGCAGGCATCGACAAACATACAAGGATCGCGAACCAAATGACGTGACGCATGATCAAATCGAGCTAACCGCCCGCATTTAACCCTTGCTGTGTTTTCTTCAAGGCGTGCTCAGCCAATGCGGCGAGCGGCGTATTCGGCGTCAGCTGCAAGACCCGCACAAAATCTTGACGTGCCAGCTCAAAGCGCTTCAACCGCCGATACGTTAAGCCGCGATAATAGAAACCCCACGCCCGCGCCGGATCGATCGCTACAGCTTGATTCAAATTATTCAGCGCTTGATCGAGCGCCCCGCCGCGATACAACATGACGCCCAAATAGTAATGCCCGCCCGAATGCTGCGGATCGAGCTTAACTAACAGATTCAAATCGGCCTGCGCCCGAACGAAGTTGCCCATCAAGTAATACACTCGCCCCCGCGCATATAACGCTGTTGGATCATTCGGACGAAGGGTCAGCGCGCGATCGAAATCTGCCAGTGCGTCGCTCGTCTGACCGGCATCCCGCTTAATGAAACCCCGATACACATACGCCACTGCATTATTCGGATTGACCTTGATCGCCGTATCAAAGTCACGCGCGGCAAGCTCGAATTTCCCCAAGTGATATTCGCTTAATGCACGCCAACGATAACCGGCCAGCAGCGTTGAATCCAACTGCAAGGCTTCATTGAAGTCAGGTAAAGCCAGCGCATAATTCTTAAGGTGATAGGCACTCAACCCTCGATAGTAATAAGTGAATGCTGTCGCGTGTCCGGCTTTCAGCGCTGCATCAAAATTGGCGCGCGCGGCAGCATAGTGTCCGACATGATATTCGATCAAGCCGCGTTGATACAGTTGATTCATCGTCGGCGAAATCGTTTCAAACGCCGTCAGGATCGATCGAGCGGACGCCGCGTAATCTTTAAGATGATATTCGGCCAAGCTTAAATAATATTGCGCCGTCGTCACGTAGATCGATGAGCCGATCGACACCGTATGGAAATCGGCCGCCGCCAGTGCGTATTGCTTCACGCGATAGGCCAACAAGCCGCGCTGATAGATTTGCGCATCCGTCGGCGCACTACGGCCAAATGAAGCGGACATCAATTGCAGCGCGTTCGTATAATCGCCCGTATGATAGGCGCTTAGACCTTGATAATATTGCGCGGAAGTGGCGTGCGCCGACGAGCTGGCCGCAATTTGATTGAAGTCTTGGGCAGCTAATGCATAC
>JBGQGR010000350.1:0-4197 GCA_041497495.1 Anaerolineae bacterium
GGCGCGCGCGCGGTGCTGGTGACTTGCTCCACCTTGTCGCCGGGCGTCGATCACATCACGGCCACTATTCCGGTCGTCAAGATCGATGAAGCGATGATCGCGCAGGCCGTCGGGTTGGGTCGATCGATCGGCGTAATTGCCACCGCGCAATCGACACTGGAACCGACGTGCTTGCTATTGACGACGGCGGCGCACAGTCGCAATAAATCGATCGAGATTCATACGACTTTGATTGATCATGCGCTGGCGTCATTGTTGCAAGGGGATGGCGCAACGCATGATCGGTTGGTGGCCCAGGCGATCGCTGAAATGTCTCCGCAGGTGAATGTTGTGGTGTTGGCGCAAGCGTCTATGGCGCGTGTCATCGACGTGCTACCGCAACCCGAACGCAAAATTCCGATCTTGACTAGTCCGCAAACGGCATTAGAGCGTGTGCGACAGTATTTGACATGAGGAAAGGCAATGAAAAAAGGACTCGTGATGTGTGGGCCGGATGTGGCCTATGGCCCGTTGGCCTTGCTAAGCGGCACGTTCGAAGAGAAGGCGCACAAGGCAGGGGCCTTGGGTTATGACGGCATCGAGTTGATGGTACGCGATCCGGCCGGTTTGGATTGGGCCGCCGTGAAAGCGACACTCGATGCCGCGGGGTTGGAAGTACCACAGGTGGTTACCGGCGAATTGTTCGGGGCCGACGGGCTGTGCCTTGCGACCTCGGATGATGATCTCTACCACCGCGCCGAAACGCGGCTGCGATCAGTCATCGACCTTGCGGCCTACTTGAACGCGATGGTGAACATCGGGCGAGTGCGCGGTCGCTTGGAATGGCTGGGCAAGTCGGATCATGCGTGGGATGTGGCGGTCGATCGGCTGCGTGCCGTGGCCGCTTATGCGGCCACGAAAAATGTCCGCATCACGTTGGAGCCCATCAATCGCTATGAGACGGATTTCATCCTGAGCGCCGCCGATGGGATGCGTTTGGTTCACGATCTACAGCAAGACAACTTCGGTTTGATGCTCGACGTATTTCACATGAACATCGAAGACGCTTCGATCGAAGACGGCTTGCGTGTGGCCGGTGACAAATTGTGGCATGTGCACATTGCTGATTCGCAGCGCCGCTATCCGGGCACAGGCCACTTGAATTTTGACGGTGTCTTTGCCACTCTGAAAGATATGGGCTATCGGGGCTACGTTTCCGCCGAACTATTTCCATGGCCTGATCCTGATACGGCTGCACGCAAGACGATCGAATTTCTCAATCGATACAACTGAGCGCGGGACGACAAGTCGGGTTATGCAATGAAAGCCTTGGTCTTAGAGCAATACCATCAACTGACTTACAAAGATGTTCCTGAACCACAGATTCAGCCGGATGAAGTCTTGGTTCAAGTCAAAGCCTGCGGCATTTGTGGCAGCGACGTCCACGGGATCGATGGCAGCACCGGCCGGCGCGTACCGCCGATCATTATGGGGCATGAAGCGTCCGGCGTGATTGTCGATGTCGGGCGGGAGGTGCGAAGTTGGCAGAACGGCGATCGGGTGACGTTTGACTGCGTGGTGCATTGCGGTCAGTGCTATTTTTGCCAGCGCGGCTTGATCAACCTGTGTGATCAACGGCGTTGGATCGGCGTTTCGCTGCCGGCATCTCGCACGAACGGCGCCTTTGCTGAATATGTAGCTGTTCCGCAGCAAGTGCTGCATCGTTTGCCGGACGGTATGCCTTATCCGCGGGCGGCGCTGATGGAAACTTTGTCGATTGCGTTTCACGGCGTCAAGCGCGTGCCGTTGGCGCTGCATGATAGCGCCGTCGTAGTAGGCGCGGGCATGATCGGTTTGCTAACGATTCAATTGTTGAAGCTCGCCGGCTGCTCGCAGATCATCGCCGTCGAGTCGCAGTCGGCGCGGTTGGATCTGGCCCGCCGCTTCGGCGCGACGCTTGGGCTGCGTTCGGATATCGACGATGTGTCAACGATTGTTGCGCAGTGCACGAACGGGCGCGGGGCCGATGTCGGTTTTGAAGTTGTCGGTCTGACTCCGACGATCGGGATGGCCATCGCTTCCGTGCGCAAGGGCGGGGCATTGAGTTTGATTGGTAATTTCGCGCCGACGGTTGATTTTCCACTGCAAGATGTAGTGTTGCGACAATTGTCTTTGTTTGGCTCGGCCAATGCCGTCGACGAACAGGATGCCTGTCTGGAACTGCTAGCATCCGGCGCCGTGAATGTAGACGATATGATCAGCGCTGTCGCGCCCTTGTCCGAAGGGGCAGCATGGTTCGATCGGTTGTACCAACGTGAACCGGGTTTGATGAAGGTCATTCTTGAACCTGGCTGATTGACACACTAAGACTTTAAATCAAAAGGAGCTACACATGTCAGACTTACAAGGCAGAGTCGTCGTAGTCACGGGAGCCGGTCGGGGCATTGGTAAAACGATCGCCCACGTGCTGGCCCAAAAGGGCATGCAGGTCGGCATCAACGATGTGAATGTGGCGATGATTGAAAGTGTCGTCAATGAATTTCGCGCGGAGGGCTTGTCGGCCATTGGCCTCCAGGGCGATGTGTCTTCCAAAGCAGATGCTGCCGCCATGATCGAAAAGGCCGAAGCGGAACTGGGGCCGTTGTGGTTGTTGGTGAATAATGCGGGTGTATTGAACGCCGGCCCGACGGCGGAGTTAAGTGAAGCGGCGTGGGACACGGCAATGGCTGTGGACGCCAAAGGGGTCTTTCTTTGTTCGCAGGCGGCGATTCAAAAAATGATTCCGCGCGGGCAAGGGCGCATTGTCAACGTCGCTTCCATCGCTGGCCTGATCGTGCGCACGGGGCAGATTGCCTATTGCTCGGCGAAGGCAGCGGTGATTCACTTTTCACGCTGCCTCGCCGTGGAGATGGCGCCGCATGGCATCACGGTCAATTGTCTGTGTCCCGGCATGACCCGTACCCAGATGTTGAGCCAGTCGGCGGCCGAACGCGGGCTTGATCTGGATGCGATGGTGGAACTGATCCCGGCGGGCCGCATGGCGGAAGAAAAAGATCACGCTCATCTCATCGCTTACTTTGCGTCCGACGAATCCAGGCACGTGACCGGACAGGTGGTGACGGTGGACGGCGCGCAGAGCCTTTATCATCCGTTGATGCCCAGAGTGGTCACCCGGCCGCCAACGTAGTTGCGCACTCGGACTTCGAGGAGGAAGCATGAAAACCGTCGTCTGTTACGGTGATTCAAATACGTGGGGCTTCAATCCGGCTACGCAGGATCGCTTCTCGATCGATAAGCGTTGGACCGGCGTGCTGGCTCAGGAACTCGGCCCAGGCTACCGGGTCATCGAGGAGGGGTTGAATGGCCGAACCACTATCTGGGATGATCCGATTGAGGAAGGGCGGAATGGCCAGACCTATTTTCTGCCGTGTCTGTGGTCACACCAGCCGATCGATCTGGTCACGATCATGCTTGGTACGAATGACTTGAAAGAACGCTTTGCGCTGTCGGCTTATGACATCGCCGCGGGCGCGGGCGTTCTGGTGAACCTTGCGCTGAAAAGTGGTGCCGGGCCAAACGCCGGGGCGCCGCAGGTCTTGCTGATGTCTCCGCCGGTGGTGGGCCGACTCACCGACTACGCCGAGCTGTTTGTCGAAGCCGAAGCCAGATCACGCAAGTTTGCCGACCATTATGCGCGCGTCGCTAAAGCCCGCCGGTGTCATTTTCTGGACACGGTGCCCAGCGTCACGTCATCAGAGCTGGATGGAATCCATTTTGAGGCAGACCAACACTCTGGGCTCGGCCTGGCGGTCGCGGCTCGCGTGCGTGAGATTCTCGACTGAGCTGAACTCTGTCCATCCCATTGGATAATACAGCCGCTGACCCCCGTGTTTATCCTCGGCGAGCCACGGGGTTGTTGTGTGCGGGCGGTCGGCACAAGCTCGCCACTGTGCTGTCTTCTAACACGCGCCGGTTTATCCAGGCTGGCGCTGAATCGATTCGAACATATAAGGAGAAGCGAATGATTGACAATCGAGATCTCAATACGACTGCTCGAATTCTGTTGGGGCCGGGACCGAGCATGGTGCATCCGCGCGTCTTGCGCGCGATGGCCCATCCGCTCGTGGGCCATCTCGATCCGCAGTTTATTGCGCTCATGAATGAAGTGCAGGAATTATTGCGGTTTGTGTTTCAGACGCAAAATCGCGTGACGATACC
>JBGQGR010000351.1:0-4189 GCA_041497495.1 Anaerolineae bacterium
CAAACAACGCCGTCACGCGTTTGCGCAGCGCCACTTTGATCTTCGCTTCGGGATCAGCGTCAGCTAAACCGAGATCATTTTTGATCAGTTGATTAATGGTCCAGAACGACAATGTCTGTCCATACGACAGCGCGCGGCCTTCCAGCCAGCGCAGCTGCCTATTCGATCGTTCGGCGCGGGCTTCTTCAACCAATCGGCTCTTGCCCAGACCCGCCTCGCCCAGTACGCTGATGATCTGTCCGTGGCCGTTGGCGACCTCGGCCAGGGCTTCTCTCAAGATCGATAGTTCTGGCTGGCGTCCGACGAGCGGGGCGACCAAGCCTTCAATTCCGCGTCCACTCACTGGCGTGGCTTTGCGGTCGACGACCTCGAACACTTTCACCGCCTCGGCTTTGCCTTTCACGCTGATTTCACCGAGCGCAGTCAGATCGAAAACGGCTCTGACTAATCTTTCCGTTCCTTCCGAAATCAAGACGCGGCCCGGCTGCGCGGCTGATTGTAAGCGTGCAGCTAAATTGACCGCATCGCCAATAGCCAGATATTCCATATGCATGTCGCTGCCGACACTACCGACGACCACCGTGCCGGTGTTGATGCCGACGCGGAGTTGAAAATTATCGACGTAGCCTTTTAACTGTTGGCAATATTCTTCGATCGATTGTTGAATGTCGAGACCTGCTCGTACGGCGCGAATGGGATCGTCCTCATGTGTGATTGGCGCGCCGAAGAAGGCCAGCACGCCATCGCCTAACAATTGTGCGATGGTGCCTTCATAGCGATAGACTGCATCGCTGACGCGCTGATGCGCGCCGGAGACAATTTCTTTCCATTCCTCTGGATCGAGTTTTTCGGCGAGCGAGGTCGAACCGACAATATCCGTGAAGAGAATGGTGACCGGCTTGCGCTCCCCTTCGATATGCTTAGAGGCAGCGCGCATTTTATCTTGCAGTGCTTGCGGGGCAGATTGTTGAAGGGCCGTTAATCGATCGCCGGCTTTGGCGGCCGGAATTGCCACTAGCTCGATCGGTGTGAGGGGAGTGCCGCATTGCTTGCAGAACTTGGCGGTCGATGTGTTGGCGGTGCCACAGGCAGGGCACTTCGGCTGAAGGGGTTGGCCGCAATTTTGGCAGAAGCGCGCATCAGTGGGATTATCCGTAGAGCAATTGGAGCATTTCATCATGCCACCTCGATTGCTACCGTGAATATGATTTTACCACTGAGTACCGTTAGGGTTGCAGGCGATGCGATTGATAAGCATCTCTTGGTTAAGGAAATTTATTGGAAGTGATGCAGCGCATCCAGGCCCTATCGCCAATGATCTTGAAGACGAGGCCGTGATGTTCGTTGATCGCGTCGCGCAAGATGGCGTGTTGCCGCGCGAGCAGGGCGGGCAACTGATCGGGATAATGCTGCGCCAGTTCAGTGCTGCCTTCGATGTCGGTGAAGAGAAAGGTGACGGTGCCGCTGGGGGAGTGATCATTTATCCTCCTCCAACGCGTATTCAATCGCCTGCTCCATCGTCATGGACTTGCCCTCTGCCCAGAGCGCGTTGAACTCCGCTTCGGTGAGCATGGCGTGCAATTGAGCAACGGACTGGTCGTACTCGACGCGTTCATTATCTGTCATCGGCGATTGAGCTTTATCGCGTAAAGCCTCCGCCGCGCCAAATAATTTTGCGGCGCGCTGCGGCTCCTCATCGGCAATGGCGAGAAAGGCAAAGCATTCCAGTTGATTGGCGATGGCTCCACGATTGCCCGATTCCTGCCAACTTCTGATGGTTTCGTGATAGATTGCTTTGGCTTCACCCAGGTTACCTGTGTGTCTGGCAATGTGACCCAGTTCGCTCTGCATGACCTGTTGAAACCCTGTGTTGCGTATGCGCTTGAAGATATTCATTCCATCTTCAAAGATTTGTTTCGCGGCTTGGTAATTGCCGTGCATGTTTTCGATCATGCCTATGCTGAATAAGAACAAGCCAGCCTGGAATGAATCAGTCGCCTCACTGGTTGTTTCCTTCAACTTCCCAAAATATTTCTGCTTTTCCACCTCGTCACCCTTATTCGCGGCGATGGTCGCCATACACATATAAGCCATGTTTAGCCCAAAACTGTCGTTGACTTCATGGGTGAAAATGTCCAACCCTTCCCGCGCGGCTGCCTCTCCGTCAGGCGCGTGGCTGAACGTTGTGGTGTTAAAGTAAATTAACAGGCTGTAGCCCAATATCTTTTTATCGTCTGTCACACGCGAGATGGCAATTGCTTCCTTTGAAGCCTGCATCGAAAGGAGAATGTTTCCCAGCGCTATGCCCGCATCGGCTTGGACAAATAAAGCCCACGCGATTAACTTCTGGCGAACCGTATTGGCAGACCCCTCCACAGGCGGCAATGCTCTGGCGCGCTCAACCGCAGATTGGGCAAGTGCCACTCCCTCGGCTGGCTTGCCCATCCACCTCAGGATGGCGCAGAAATTTGCGGCTAAACGGACGGCTTCTTCGACATGGTTCACCAAACCCCATTCCAGCGCGGCGCGGAAATTTTCAACTTCATCATTCGACTTGTTGACTATAGCCACGCTATTCGCTGAGCTGATCATATCCCACACTGTTTCCGAAAGTTCGTTGAAATAGACAAAGTGCCGATCACGCGCCGCCGACGATTGCTTCGCTTCGAATAACTTTTCTCTGGCGTATTGCCTGATCGTCTCCAGCATGAAGTAGCGCATTTCGTTATTACGTTCTTCGGTTACCACCAATGATTTGTTGACGAGTCCCTCGAGATGTTCGATGGCATTCGAGTCATCGGATATGGCTTCGAGTGCGTCTAACGTCCAGCCACCGATGAAGACAGACGCGTTCCTCAAAAGTTGTTTCTCTTCTTCGGAGAGTAAGTCGTAACTCCAATCGATCAAGGCGCGCAGCGTTTGTTGACGCGGCAGTGCGGTGCGGCTGCCACCCACCAGCAGGCGGAAGAGATCATCGAGGCGGGCCGCGATCTGTTCGGCGGACAGCAACTTGGTGCGGGCGGCGGCTAACTCGATCGCCAACGGAATCCCATCGAGCCGTAAACAGACTTGATGGATGGCTGAACGGTTTGAATCGGTCAGCGCAAATTTCGGATTCGCGGCGCGGGCGCGTTCGACGAACAGGCGCGTCGATTCGGACTCCGCCAGTGAAGGCGTGTGATACGCCATCTCGCCCGCGATGCCCAACGCTTCGCGGCTGCTGGTGAGAAGCTTGAGGCCGGCGCAGTGATGCAGCAGATCATTCGCCAGACGCGCGCAGGCTTGAATGAGATGCTCGCAATTATCGAGAATGAGCAGAAGTTTTTTATCGCGCAGATAATCCGTGACCAGCGAGGCCAGCGGAGTGGAGGGCAGTTCCTGCAAGCCAAAGGCCTGCGCCAGCGCGGGGATGATCTGCGCCGGATCCGTGAGCGGCGCAAGTTCGATCAGCCAGACGCCGTTGGCGAAAGAAGGCAGTTCTTGCGTGCCGATTTCGATCGACAGGCGCGTCTTGCCCGTGCCGCCCGAACCCGTCAGCGTGACGAGGCGCGCCGTGTTGAACAACGCGTTGACTTCGGCAATTTCTTTGGCGCGTCCGATGAAACTGGTGAGCTGCGTGGGCAAATTATTCGGAATGACATTCAAGGTGTGCAGCGGCGGAAAATCGGCGGTGAGATCGGGCGCAGTGAGTTGCCAAATGTGTTCAAGATTAGTCAGACCTTTCAAGCGATGCTCGCCCATATCCCGCAGCGTAATATCAGATGGCAGATTGCCGCGCAACAATTCGGCGGTGGCGTTGGAGATCAACACTTGCCCACCGTATGCCGTCGACATGATGCGCTGAGCCAGAGTCAACGTGAGATAACCGATATATTCCACGACTCGATCGCCGTCGAGTTCCGGTTGCGCGTTGCCGGAGTTCAAACCCATGCGCACTTTGATCGGCGCGGGCGACCACGCTTCATGCTGCAACACGCGTTGCGCGGCTACGGTCGCGTTGAGGGGGTCATCGGCGGCAGGGAAGGCCGCGCAGAACGCATCGCCGATGATCTTGAAGACGAGGCCATGGTGGGCCTGAATCGCTTCACGCAGTATGGTGTGATGGCGCGCCAGCAGAGCAGGCAGTGCGTCGGGATAGTGTTGGGCGAGCTCGGTGCTGCCTTCGATGTCGGTGAAGAGGAAGGTGACG
>JBGQGR010000352.1:0-4179 GCA_041497495.1 Anaerolineae bacterium
CGTTCCAATCGAACTTGAGGACGCGGCCCGCATCGATGGCTGCTCGCGTCTGGGAATTTTGTTCCGAATCGTGATGCCGATCTCCGCGCCCGGCTTGGTCTCGACAGCGATGTTCACTTTCCTGCTAGCCTGGGATGAATTCTTCTATGCACTTATCTTTACCAGTACACTGGATGCCAAGACAGTGCCCGTCGCCATTTCAGAATTCATCGGCCGCTATGCCTTAAACACGACCGGCATGATGGCGGGCGGCATTCTGGCTGCTCTCCCGCCCGTGATACTCGCCTTTATTTTCCAACGCTATATCGTCAGCGGTATTACGGCTGGAGCCGTGAAGGGATGACCGCTGTTTGAAAGCAGAACCTGCTCGTCTTCCCACCGCT
This sequence comes from Anaerolineae bacterium, assembly GCA_041497495.1. Lineage (GTDB taxonomy): Bacteria > Chloroflexota > Anaerolineae > Fen-1058 > Fen-1058 > JBGQGR01. The sequence continues at coordinate 384 of JBGQGR010000352.1, forward strand.
TCTTTCATCGATCGACTACCACTTGGCCGAACCGCACGCGGGAGTCTGCTGGCGCTGCTCTCCACCGCGGCGATTGCCTCCATCTTCGTCGTCAGCAAGTGGTCGCTCAATTCACTCGATACGGCTACCTTCAATACGTGGTGGTATGGCGCGACCATACTCGTCGCGATTGCGTATCAACGCGCGCGTCATCGATCGGGTTTGATCGAATCGTTCCGCCTGCATCGCCGCTGGCCGATTGTGATCCTCGGCTTGATCAGCGGTCTGTCCACTCTTTTGTTTTTTCTAGCCATCCGATTGATCGATCCGGCCGTCGCGTCATTCTTCGATCGCAGCGAAACATTGTTTGCCGTCTTGCTCGGTTTTGCTTTATTCGGCGAACGCTTGACACGCTTGGAGTTGATTGGCATGATCGTTCTATCCGGTGGAACGATCGTCTTGACGTACACCAGCGGCCAAGCGGTACTGCTCGGTGGGATATTGGTCTTCGCCGCCAATTTTCTTTACGCGCTGGGCTTGGCGTTGGTCAAATCAAAATTAGGTGATATGGATGCCGGGGCGCTCACGGGTCTGCGAGCCGTCTTCGGACTGCCGATTCTGATCGGGCACGCGTTGATCATCGGCGGCTGGCACATACCGGAGCTCACTCAGATCGTTGCGATCTTCATGGGTGCATTCATTGGGGCCTTCATCGGACACATGCTGTATTATCGATCGCTGCAATATATCGATCTATCGAAGGCTTCACTCTTGCATTCATCGCAGCCATTGTTTGTTGCGATATACAGTTTGTTGGTCTTTGACACTTTGCCCGGCATTCAACAATGGTTCGGCGGCGCGCTCGTGTTGTTCGGTGTCTACCTGTTGCTGAGAGGACAATCGCGTATGCGCTCCGCAAGCAAGGATGGGGACTGATAGTGTGACTTCGCCGTACAATCTGTTGCAGGTGATAACGATGGGTTGCTCTTGATCGTGAAGAGCGAGAATGTCTTTAATGTCCATAATAAAATGTAGAGGCGAGGTTGCCTCGCCTCTACACCACAAATTTGATTGGTTGAGCGGATTCTTTTACGCTACCACTTGATCCGTGATCGCCAACGCCTCATTGATAATATCGAACGCTTCATTCAGTTGCTGCTCGGTAATAATCAACGGCGGATTGGTGAACAGATTGTTCCAGTGAATGAAGGCGTAAAGGCCGTGCTCTTTTAAATAGCCGCCGAGTTTCTTCATCACCGGTTCGCCGTCGAAATTGAAAGCCGACATTGGTTCGCGCGTCTCGCGATTCTTCACCAACTCGATCACGCCGAACAAGCCGATCGAGCGGACTTCACCGACAGAGGGATGTTCCGCTTTGAGGTCATCGAGCAGCGTTGACATGACTTTGCCCATGCGTTTCGCATTCCCAATAACGTCGTCATTTTCCAGTACCTCGATCGTCGCGACGGCGGCGGCCAGGCTCATCGGATGGGCGTTGTAAGTCAGGCCGCCGTAAAAAACATTCTTGCCGAAGTGCTCGGCGATCGGTGCGCTCATCGCCACGCAGCCGAGTGGCATATACGCGGAGGTGAGGCCTTTCGCCATGGTGATGATGTCCGGCACCACGCCCCAATGATCGACCGCGAACCATTCGCCCGTGCGACCGAGCCCGGCCATGACTTCATCACAGACTAACAAGATGCCGTGCTGGGTGCACAACTCGCGCAGGCCTTGCAGATAACCATCGGGCGGGACGATCAAGCCATTGGTGCCCGTCACTGTTTCGATGAAAACCGCCGCGATCGATTTGGGATCCTCATACATCATGATCTCTTCGATGTGATTCAGGCAGTCCATCGAGCAGCCGTTGGGATTGTGCTTGCAGAACGGGCAGCGATATGGATACGGATCGAACGCGCGTATGACGCCGGGGATGCCTGGCTCGTTCGCCCAGCGGCGCGGATCGCCGGTCAAGGTGATCGCGCCGGCAGTCGCGCCGTGATACGATCGATAGCGCGTGATGATCTTGTTTCGTCCGGTATATTGCCGCGCCAGCTTGATCGCGTTCTCGTTTGCTTCCGCGCCGCCGAGTGTGAAAAAGAACTTGTCGAGATCGCCCGGCGTGTGCTTGGCTAACATCGGACCGATCTTTGCGCGGATCTCGGTCGCCATCGATGGGCCGGCATACGCCAACTTCGCGGCCTGCTCTTGGATCGCGGCGATGACGTGCTGGTTGCCATGCCCGATGTTGACGCACATCAACTGCGAGTTCATATCGATGTAGCGCTTGCCGTTTGGATCCCAGAAGTAAATTCCTTCGGCGCGTGACATCGGCACGGGATTGACCGAGTCCTGCGCCGACCACGACCAAAACGTGTACTTCTTGCACAGCGCAATCATTTCGTCGGCGGTCATTACATCCGTTACGGTTGTAGCCATGAAAGTATCCTCATCAAGACGATTTTTACCGCAGAGAACGCAGAGATCGCTGAGTGATTAAATTTTCCTCTGCGTTCTCAGCGATCTCTGCGGTGACATATTTCTTTACGGCAGGTTATAAGTATGCCGCTTCAAGTATTGTCCATCACCTGCTTTGCCGATGAACTTATCGCCTTCAAAGACCAGCTTGCCGCGCGAGAAAACATACGCCGCCGAGCCGGGCATCGTCATGCCTTCGTACGGATTGTAATCGACGCGCATGAAATGTGTCTTCGCGCTGATCGTGTACGCTCGCTTCGGATCCCAGATTACAATATCGGCATCGCTGCCCGCGGCGATGGTGCCCTTGCGCGGGAACAGGCCCATCAACTTGGCGGGCGCGGTCGAGGTGACTTGCACGAAGCGGTTCATGCTCCAACCCCGATCGATCACGCCGCCCTTGTAGACCAGATGCAATCGATTCTCAACACCGGGCACACCGTTGGGAATCTTATCGAAGCGTTCCTTGCCGAGCTGCTTCTGCATGGGCAGACCTTTATAACCTTCATTCATGCAGAACGGGCAATGGTCCGTCGACACGGCTTGCAAATCATCGGTGGCTAAGGCGTGCCACAGATGCTCTTGATTCGATCGCTCGCGGATCGGCGGCGAGCACACGAACTTCGCGCCGTCGAACGATCCATCGGCGTAATCTTCGTAGGCCAGATACAAATACTGCGGGCACGTCTCGCCGTAAGTCGGCAGACCTCGATCGCGCGCTTCGCGGATTTGCTCCATCGCCTGATGCGATGACACATGCACGATGTAGACGGGCACGCCGGCCATTTCCGATAGCGCGATCACGCGATGCGCAGCTTCTTCTTCGGCAATCGCCGGTCGCGATTGAGCATGATAGTTCGGCGTCGTCTTGCCCTCGGCGATCAGGCGCTGCACGATCAGATCGATCACGCCGCCGTTTTCGGCGTGCATGCACATCAACGCGCCATTGTTGGCGGTGTGTTTCATCGCGCGGAAGATCGTCGCGTCATCGGCGAGGAACACGCCGGGATAAGCCGTGAACATCTTAAACGAGGTGACGCCTTCGCGCTTGACCATCGCATCCATGTCCGGCGCCAATTGATCAGTGAACTCGGTCAAGATCAAATGCAAGCCAAAATCGATCGCGGCCTTGCCGTAGGCTTTCTTCTGCCACGTCTCAAAGGCCTGCTGCATGGATGTGCCTTTGGACTGCACTGCAAAATCGACGATGGTCGTTGTACCGCCATGCGCCGCGGCAATGGTGCCGGTCTCGAAATCATCTGCTGAATTGGTTCCGCCGAACGGCAAATCAAAGTGCGTATGCACATCGATGCCGCCGGGGATCACATATTGACCCGTC
>JBGQGR010000353.1:0-4177 GCA_041497495.1 Anaerolineae bacterium
CCGAGCGGCGTTTTGCTTCGCCGCCCAATTTGTGTTGGAGCTCATTGCATATTTCGAAGATCGAATTCTCGCCATGCCCGAGCACGATCAGTTCAGTAGGCCCGCAGCGCAGCACCTGCCGACACAATTCGCCGCCGATCGAGCCACCGCCGCCGGTGATCAGCACCCGCTTACCCGTCAGCAGCTCACGCACCGCGGCAATATCGGTCTGCACCGGTTCGCGCCGCAGCAGGTCTTCAATCTCGACCTTGCGCAGCTGGTTGATACTGACGGTCTCATCCAGAATCGCATACATGCCCGGAATAATCCGCGCTTCGACGCCCATTTGCTCGCACACCCCGGCAATCTCACGAATAATCTTGCCGGAAGCATTCGGCATCGCAATGATAACTTGCGCGACCTTGTACTCTTGCACGGCATGACGCAGCGCGTTCCGTCCGCCAATGATCGGTATGCCCTGAATATAATTATACAGTTTCCGGGGATCATCGTCGATAAAACCAACCGGCTCCAGCGCCAGGTCGGGATTGTTCCGGATCTCGCGCGCCAGCATCACGCCGACATAACCTGCACCGACGATTAAAACATTCTTGGGTAATCGCGCTTTTTTCCCGTTCACCCGTTTGGCATTCAGTTGCTGGCGCTGATACCGCGCGAGCAACCGAATGATGAAGCGTGGCCCTGCCGTGAGGGCTAATTCAACCGGGAAAAAGATAAACGGAATCGAGCGAGGCAGCGTCCCAGCAGCCGCAAAGAGCCAGATCGCAATCCAGCTCAGTACCGCAATGGCGAGGCCGGCCGTTGTCGAGGCGCTGATCAACAGGACCATCTCATCGATCGAAGCGAACGGCCAATAACGTGAATAGATCCCGAAGGCGTAATACGTAATCGGCGTGACGACCAAGGCCAGCAACGTAAAAAATAAATAGCCGGCGCCAAACTGGACGGGATCAAAGTTGTCGAGACGTAATAAGAAACTAATGCCAACTGCGACTGGCAGCAAAACTAAGTCGAGAAACAAGAGGTAACGATTACGATTTTGCAGCTGCTCAATAATCTTGCCAAGTTTACTCATATCAGCCCAGGCCAACGGTTATTCCACGCGCGCCCGATGATGAACTCATGACGCTTGAGCCATTATCATACACCTAACCACTGACTTTGTAAATATTTTTTGACAAAAGTTGGTCAGAACCAACTTGTAGGGCTGGCCAGTGAAACGATACCGCCGAATAAAACACCGCCGGCAGTATTCGCGGCGGTGTTCACTCAGCAGCGACGGGTAGTTATTGATTGACCAAATAGGCAGCTGCGACCCAACCCTCACGCTTCTGTGGATCACGGATTTTTTGCCACGTGATGCCGTCGGCGGTCGTCACTTGAGCATCAGGCAATAAATCCACGATGGTGCCCGATTTCAAATAATCAATCTGCTCGCCATTCGGCGACTGGCGCAAGCGCAAGCCGGGATCATCAGCACCCGTCACGACCGCTGTGGGCAGCGGCGGAGTCGCGGTCGGTGTTGGCAGCAAAGTAGCAACCAAGGTTTGCCGCGCGGCCGGAGCCAACGTCGAAGTGGGCGGAATCAATCGGGTAGGCGTGGGTGTTGGCTCGATCGCCTTAACCGCCGCTCCGCCGATCAAATTCATCAGCAGCAAGACAATCGCTAAACCGCCCAAGCCCAGCGCGGTAGTTGTGGTTCGGCGCTGGCGAACCGTGGCCATCTGCCGTTCAGTATCAAAGCGCGCCCGGCGGCCCATGGCTGCCGCGTTTTGACCGGCCCACAACATATAAGCCGCACCTAAGCCGCAAGCGACTGCGCCAAACAATGCAAGTTGAAAGAAAATATCCACGCTGACGGTCTCCAGTCGATAAAGAGCTAATTCTCAAATGACAGTTGTATCAATTCAGCGGACTTGTTCATAGACAGGCTGAATATTACCCGAAAATCTTGCATTCAGCCTGCCGCACCCACGCGCTTGGCCTCAATCCACAACGTGTCCAACTCTTGATCGGACATATCGCTCATGGGGCGCTGTTGTTCGCGCGCGAAGCATTCAACCGCGCGAAAGCGCGCACTGAACTTGGCGTTCGCTTTGCGCAGCGCCGATTCCGGATCGATCTTGAGCCAGCGCGCCAGATTCGCCAAGGCAAAAAGCACATCCCCCAATTCTTCTTCACGCTCGATCGTATCGCCGGCCGATCGGATTTCCCGCAGCTCTTCAGCGACTTTATCGAACACTCCTTCGATCGATCGCCAATCGAAACCGAGCTTGGCCGCTTGACGACTGATGGCATCCGCCGCCGCGAGTGCGGGCAGATCGCGCGGGATGCCGTCCAGTGCCGATGAATCCGACGGGGCTTTGCCGTTTTCTTTTGCTTCCGATTGTTTGATCGTCTCCCAATTGCGCATCACCTCATCGACGCCGGCGACATTGACTTCGCCAAACACATGTGGATGGCGGCGCTTGATCTTGGCGTCGATACCGGCCACAACATCCGTCAGGCGAAACTCTTCCGACTCGATCGCGATCTGGGCATGCAGCACAATTTGTAATAATAAGTCGCCCAACTCTTCGCGTAAGGCTTCGGGATCATCGGCATCGAGCGCTTCCAAAACTTCGTACGTTTCTTCCAGCAAATAACGCCGCAGCGATTGATGCGTCTGCTCTCGATCCCACGGGCAGCCTCCGGGCGCGCGCAGATGCGCGATCGTTTCCTGAAAAGAAATAAAGCTGCTGACTTTGGACAAGGCCGGCACAAACAAAGTCGTCAGGTGCGCAATATCATCGCGTCGATCGATCTCGGCCAGCGGCAATCGAATCACTTGCTCGAACTCCGTGCCGACGGCTTGCAGCAAAGCAACTTCGTGGTCCGGCGGATATTGATTGAGCAGCGTCAATTTCACATCGTTGGCAGTCGACCGGTTATAGATCTGCGCTAGCAGCGCCGGTCGATCTGGATCGATCGCCGGATAATGTGCCTGCGCAATTTCAAGTGCATCGAACACTTGCAGGCCATCGAGCGCATCCAAGCCCAACGCGGTTAATGATGGCTCTATGAAACTTAGGCCTGCAACGATTTCCGTGCCGATATTTTTTTCTGGAGCGCGGCGCAGTATATCCGTGACACTCGCCTCGCCGACAGACGGATGGCCCGGCACGGCATAGATCACATCGCCCGCTGCGCCCAGCCGCAAGATTTCATCGGCTACTTGCACATACACTTGCGCGAAAGAGGCAGTCTGCTCGTAAAGATGATCGAAACTCTTGATCGATACGGCGGCCGGCAGCCCGGCCAACGTCGGATGACGTGCCGTGCGCACATAGATTTCGGTGGCAGTGCTCAATACCGCCCACGCCCGGCGCGTGAGCTGATCGGGTGAACCGGGGCCTAAGCCAATGATCGTGATCGACATTGCAATTTCACCGCCTTGACTAGCAGCGATTATACCGCATCGCCTGATTCATGAACACAAAAGGGGTAAGGCCGATAAGGACCCTACCCCCTTTGATCGGATTCAGTGTAACCTGAATCGGAGATCAGAAATTGATACTCAGACTTTCTTTAGCGCTTGGTGTACTGCGGAGCTTTGCGGGCGCGCTTGAGTCCGGGCTTCTTGCGTTCTTTGGCGCGCGCATCCCGCGTCAGGTAACCGGCCTTGCGCAGCACCGCTTTCAAATCCGGATCAGACAACAACAGCGCGCGGGCCACGCCCATCGCGACCGCATCAGCTTGACCGGTACTACCGCCGCCCATCACTTTGACCGTGATATCGAAGCGCTTCTCAGCGCCCACGATCTGCAGCGGCGCCGTCAATTTGAACACATCCACCTCGCGGCCAAAATACACCGCAGCGGGTTTTTCATTCACGGTGAATGCGCCCGCGCCACCCGTGTGCAGCCGCACTCGCGCCGTGGAAGTCTTGCGTCGTCCAATACCTTCGAAATATTGGCCTGCCATATTTTTCTCCATTAACCTTGCGAAGGTTTATTCAAACATTTTCGTCACGTGCCAAGGACCTGCGCAACGTTCAGCTTATAGTTCCAGTTTTTCCGGCTGCTGTGCGGCATGCGGATGCTCGGTACCCGCATACACTTTTAGCTTCTTGACCATCTGTCGGCCTAAACGATTGTGCGGCAGCATGCCTTTGATCGCGGTATACAGGACCCGCTCC
>JBGQGR010000354.1:0-4167 GCA_041497495.1 Anaerolineae bacterium
AAGTTGACTCTACGGCCATCGCACTACTTCCGCAGAATCCCCGTGCACTTGCCGGCCTAAACTTATAATTTAAACTAGAGACCCAAAGGTTCAAATCCTTTCGCCTCGACTGAAAAGTCCATTATCTTCTTAAGATAGCGGGCTTTTTGCTTTTCAAAAGATAAGGCGCCCCTCTCAGAAGAGGATTGCTCCGACTGCCAAACGGATGCAGCCCTGGCCTTCACCGGAAGCGCCTGCGGCATCGAGTGGCGGCAAGCAGCCTGCACCGGTTCCTGCATAATAAAGATTGATTAAGTTTCGAGGCGTCTCACAGCGTCGCCTCGCTTTATTTTGTCCGTTAGATGCTATAATCCTTTTGAAAGATGAGGCCGCATGACGATCAAGCCCGTACGCGATTACACACCTTACTTGAAATACGCGCGTGAATTAACTGCGCGCCGCAAGAGCGATCCACACTTGATCGCGCGGCGTGAACGCGCGTGGATCGTTGCGCGTGAGATCGCGGCCTTCTTGCGCGTGAAGTATCAGCCTACGCGCCTTGTCGTGTTTGGTTCATTGGTCCATCCTGAACTCTTTCACGCCCGATCGGATATCGATATCGCGGTCGATGGCATCCCCTGGTTGAATTATCTGCGCGCCTGGAATGATGTCGAGAAACAATTTACCGAATTCAAAGTGGATTTGATCGATGTGGGGATCGTTTCGCCCGAAATGCGCGAATGGATTGATGAGGATGGACAGTCGCTATGATCGACGGTTATCAAGTTCTGGGGCGGCGAGTTCGATCTGAATTGAATGAGTTGGACCGCTGCGCGAATCGTGTCGAACGCGCATGGCAAGCCGCCAAGCGCGCCGCTGCCGATCAAGATATGTTCATCGATTCGGCTGCGCTTAACTTGCACGGCTTTTACGCAGGGCTGGAACGCCTATTTGAAGCCATTGCACTTCAACTCGATGGTGTTGTGCCTCAAGGTGAGACTTGGCATCGTGATCTTTTAGGACAGATGACCATTGATCTGAGTGGCGTTAGGCCGTCTGTGATTAGCCTTGAAGTTTCTCATGGGTTAGACGAGTTTCGACGCTTCCGACATGTCGTGCGAAATATTTACGCTGATCGGCTCGATCCGGAGCGAATCGGTGACTTGGTTGCTAAGTTGCCGCCGCTATGGACCCAACTGAAAGTCGAATTGGTCCAGTTCACAGAATTCTTGGAGGGTGTGAGCCGTATAGACGACTCCAGTCACTAATCCTCTCAGGCGAATAACAAGTTGAGGGCAGCGACATGCGCGCAACTAACCTGATCGATCTCAAGCCCGTTTTAGTTTTTCTCAGCAGTCTTCAGAAGAACAACAACCGCGAATGGTTTGAACAAAATCGCGCCAAATATGAAACGGCGAAGAATCAATTTGAAATGTTAGTGGATGAATTGATTCTTGACTACAACAGCGTCGAAGATTTGCGCGGCGTCACGGCGAAAGACTGCGTCATGCGCATCTATCGCGATGTGAGATTTTCGAAAGACAAATCGCCCTATCGCACGAGCCTGGGCGCATCGATCGGGCCGGGCGGCAAACGATCGACACGCATGGCAACCTATCTGCACCTTGAGCCGCACGGCAAATCGATGATTGCGGGTGGCTTGTACATGCCGGAGTCCGCGCAGTTGAATGCGTTCCGCGCATCGATCGATCGCAATGCGAGCAAGTTCAAAAAGATTGTCAACGACACAGAGTTCAAGAAATACTTTGGCTCGATCGACGCGAACGAAAAACTAAAGACTGCGCCACAAGGTTATCCCAAAGATCATCCGGAGATCGATCTACTGCGGCTCAAGCAAGTGACGGCGGCGCGCATGTTTACCGATGAGGAAATCTTGTCGAGACAATTCGCCACGCAGGCGATCAACACTTTCACGGTGATGAAGCCGTTCCTCGATTACTTCAATAACGTCTTAGGTTGGAAATAGACCACGAACAAAAACTTCGACCTCATTTGAGGTCGGAGTTTTTTGTTGTGCGATATCAGCGAATATGTACGATTACTTGCGGCTTTCCAGATACGCCTTGAGATTGGATAATGTGGCCACTTCAGACTTCATCTGTGAATTGATCATCCCATCCATCAGCTTCGCCAAGCCCTTCGGTTGAAAATCCAAGATGAAGGTCACCGTCGTTGAATTTCCGATCGAGCTAAACTGGTAAGTGCCGTTTGGTCGTGCGGGGCCGGCCGTCACTTGAAACTTGATCGACTCATTCGGCTTGAGCTCGGTGATCTCATAATCAGCATCGATCCGTCGTCCGCCGGGACCTTTCATGCCTTGCTCATAGGCTGCCCCTGCGCCATTCGGCGAGTTTGGCATTTTGACAATGTCAATCACGTCTGGACGCCAGAACGGATTCTGTGTACCATCCAAGATGAATTGAAATACGTCTGCTATCGGCCGATCAATCGTTACGGTTGCTTCGGCATGTGCCATGTCTTCCTCCATTTGGACCAAATCTCAATTTGCAAAGCGAATACCATTTCACATTGGATTCAATCATACCATGCTTTATTAATCACGGATCAACCGTTTAGATCAGCCACAACCGTCTTTGCTTCGCCGTGGATCGGCCAGCCTTTTGATTTCGCCAGCGCAGCGAGTTCCACATCAGGATAAACTGGACGCGGATTGCCGACCATCTCAAAGAGTCCCATATCTGTGATGCTATCTGCGTAGGCAAATGAGTTTTCAAAATCAACATCGATGCTGCGTGCGGCCAATCGCTTCTTCGTTTCGATCCCCTTTTGCGCGCCGATCACAATCGGTGGAATGATGTTGCCCGTTACTCGATCGTTCTTCATCTCCAGATCGGTGCCGACGGCCATTTGCGCGCCGATCGATTTGCCGATCGCGTCGATCATGTCGGTGAAGCCCGTTGAGACTAAAACGGTCAAATGTCCCTGTTGATTGTGATCGGCGAGTAAACCGATCGTGTCTTCACGCCGATACGGCGGGAGATATGTGTTCGCGATCCAACTATACAAACCGTTGAGCTGCGATCGATCCCAGCCGCGCGCCAGCCACGCGAGATGCGCGCCCCACGGTCCGCGAAAGCGTTCTTCGCTGATCAATTTTGCCTTGCGTAAAAAATAAGAGGGCAGGTGAGTGTACCAGAACCAACGCACCGGCCACTTGCCCCGCTTCTCTTCAAAGTATTTCAGCATCCCGCGCCAGACATGGCCGGTGAACAACGTCCCATCGACGTCAAAGAACGCGGCAATTGTTTTCAAGATAGTTATCTCCTCCCTCGAAAGTGTACTTCATAAAAAGAGCCGAGCGTTTAGCTTCGGCTCTTAATCTTACCATGTCAATCGATTTTTACTCTTGTTCCACTGCGCATGGAGGAAAGAATTGCACATCAATTTTTGGCAGAGGTTTATTATCTCGTTTGGGTAAATGGCTCCTGAATTAACTCCTAGGCCAGCGTAGATGCAAGACGACATGCCAGCCATCTGGTGCGACGCTTGCGAAGCACCAGCATTTGCGCAATAGGGGAGTTCAGCCTACAATGGCGACACCGAAAAATAAGTGAACACAATCGCCAGTCATTTGGTCGGAGTAAACATGAGTGATTCGGAGACCAGTATTCGCACGCCTGATCAGCACGTGCGGGTCTTTGTCAGTTCAACGCTGAAAGAATTGGCTGAAGAGCGGGCCGTTGTACGCGCGGCCATCCTGCAACTGCACCTTGCGCCCGTCTTGTTCGAACTCGGCGCGCGGCCGCATCCCCCGCGCGAATTGTATCGGGCGTACCTCGATCAAAGCCATATTTTCATCGGCATCTACTGGCAGCAGTATGGTTGGGTCGCGCCGGGGGAAACGATCTCCGGTCTGGAAGACGAGTATCGATTGTCTGGCGACAAACCGAAACTGATCTACATCAAATCTCCTGCGCCCGATCGGGAACCGCGACTGAAAGAACTCCTCGATCGCATCCGTGACAATGATGGCGTGTCTTACAAACCCTTCGCCTCAGCCACTGAATTGCGCGAGTTGATCGCAAACGATCTGATGTTGTTGCTGACCGAGCGCTTTGATTCGCATGCCGCTCGATCGTTGCCCAGCGGCACGGTCACCTTTTTATTCACCGACATCGAAGGCTCCACTCAACTTTGGGAAAAACA
>JBGQGR010000355.1:0-4150 GCA_041497495.1 Anaerolineae bacterium
AGTTCGTGAATGCCGGTCACCCGCTGCAGCATGTAATCGCCATGATGCGCCATGAATTTCAGATCGAGCGAGGGGATGTTGCGGCAGGCATTGCACTGGCAGGTTGTGCGGCGGCGGATCGCTTCGCGCTCATCGCGGAACTTCACATACGTCGCTTCGATCAATTCCAGCAGTGTTTCGCCGCGCGGAATTTGTGCTTCGGGGGCAAAGACAAAGACGGCGTCGCCTTCCAATTTTGATAAAGCCAACCGCGCTGTTAATTGCTTGACGAGGATTTCGAGAAGTTCAGTGAGGATGTCGTGCGCGTGTTCCAGTTCGCTCTTGGCCAGGAACGACGTATAGCCGGAGATGTCGGCAATGAGCAGATAACCGTGCTGTGCTTTGGTTTCCATTCAACCTCCCCTTGGCTGATCGGTGAAGAGTAATTCTACCATGCAGTTGAGATCGATTTGATTTTCGCCGCATAGGTTGCGCGCAGTTGATCCGGGCAGTGATCGATCAAGAAGCCGCTGAGATCGCGCGCTTGATCGATCAACTGACTCGCATCCCGCCCGCGCTGTCTTTCAATCTCGATCAAATCGATCAGGACGTTCAGCAGGCTGGTGCGTGCCCCGATCGCTTGGGCAATCGATCGGGCTTCCTGTAAACTGTCCGCCGCTCGATCGATCTCGCCGTGTGTTCGATAGATTTGCGCGCGCAGTCGCAGAAAAGACGGCAGCAATCGGCGCGCGCCTAACGCTTCGGCCAGTCCGCTGAACTTGTCGCATTTGGTTTGGGCCAGATCGATTTGCTGTTCAGCCAGCGCCAATTCGATTTCGCTGATGTAGAGCTGCTCGGTACCTAAGAATTCATTGACATTTGCGCCGTAACCGGGCAAGCGTTGAGCGCGCTCCAACATCTGGTGGGCAAATCCCAGATCGTTTCGACGAATCGCTAAACGGATCTGCAAGCCATATACCGCCCCGCCAAAGATCGGCGTCAAATTAGTTTGATGCAAAATATCTTGCGCGGTTTGAACTTCTTGCGTGGCCAGTTCCAGACTGCCGAGTTCCATCACTATAAAAGCTTTGGTGATCTTGATCCCGGTCAAGATGGGGTTGAAGTTTTGGAGCGCGGTTTCGGAACTGTCAAAGGCATCATTGAAATAGCCGCGTTCATAGTTGATCAGCATCCGGACAAAGTGACAGAGCGTAAATTGAATGACATTGTCGGTGGCCGCGCTGATCGACAATGATTCGCCGATCAACTGTTCGGCCTCTTCAAAGTTGCCAAGGTAAAAATGAATCAGTGCGGCCTGATTCAGGTTATCGGCCAACATATGCTGCTGGCCGATCGCGCGCCAATGATGGCGAGCCTCGGCCAGCGCCTCGAGCGCCGGCCGAACCATCAAGTTGCTGCGATAGGCATAATTGATATCATTCAGCGAATAAGCCAACTGATCGGATAAATTCAGTTCGCGCGCTAATGCGATCGATCGTTCGCCGTAACGGATGGCTTGCTGCGGATCGAGACCTGTCTGGGCGAGCGCGCGCATCAGCACCCAATCCACGCGGGCTTCGGCGGCGCGATCGTGCACTTGCTCATTCAGCGTCAAAGCCTGTTGGCCGAGTTCGATCGATCGTGCGGGATTGAGGAGTGGTCCAAACACGGCGTACATCTCAGCTTGCTCGATCAAGCTGTGAAGTTCCAAAGATCGATCGCCGCGCGCTTGGGCAAACTGCCGCATGTCCAAATAGTTTTCGAGCGCGCCTTGATAGTCCGCAATGGAATGTAAGGCTTGCCCGCGTTGAAGATACAGATGCTTCAAGATTGACGAGGCGTTTTCCAAATCCGCTGCGCGTTTGGCAATGTTGAGCGCGCGCGTGTAATGTGTACTCGCTTCGGCATTGGCAAATTGCTGCACGGTTCGATCGCCGGCGAGCGTATAATATTTTAGCGCGCGCCGATCGTCGCCGGCTTCCTTAAAATGTTGAGCCAATCGCGGCGCGATCTGCTCAACCCGATCGGCATACAGGCGTTCCAGTGTTTCGCCCACAATCAGATTCAGATGCTGTCGATCTTGCTTGACCAAAGATGCATAAGCGGCGTCTTGAATCAACGCGTGACGAAAAATATAAGCGGCTTCTTCTGACGCCACTGCTAAGTGAATCAAGCCCAGCGCTTCAAGTTCGGCCAAGTTTGTGCGGGTGGTCATCTACGCTCCAAATGAAAGTCTACCGTCATTGCGAGCACGACAGCAGTATCGTCGCGCGAAGCAATCTTACCCTGCGGTGAGGAGATTGCTTCGGCGCGAAATGATGCGCCTCGCAATGACGTGATTTAATTTTACTATGGTGCCGCCGTGCAGCCTTCCAGCCCGGAGCAAAATGCCGCGCACATTTCTTGCGTCGACGCAATGTAGGCGATCAGGAATTCGTTGTTATCCTTCTTCAGCGTATAAGCCTTGGCACATGGACTGATGGCGGGTTGAGCTTGAGACAGAGCTCGGGGCGAGGTAAGACAAGCTGCCAGATTGCCCGGATCGGTAATGGCATTCCGATCGACAATGGCGACAGTGCCGGAGGAGAGCGGCGTTACTTTGTCGCTATACGTTCGGACCGCGACTGCGCCGATCTTCTGGTAGCAGCCCGTCACTTTCTCAACGTATTCGACAGCTGTGAACAACTGCGGGAAAGATGTCTTCAATTCCGCACCGCCTGGCAGCCCGGCCAGAAATTCAGAGATAGTGCGGCCTTCCACGATGTTGGCTGTCGGGATGTTGGGTAGCAGCGCGGTTGCGCCACCCTGCGTCGGTGTGCAGGCGGCGAGAATCAAAATCAATTCGAGACTGATCAAACCCATTCGGTGTTTCATTGATACCTGCCTTTAGATTTTAGAGATCGATAAAATTCGGATCAGGCGTTGAGCAGCAATCGAACTTGTGGCTGGTTCAAGAAAGACGAGCGGACTTCTTCAAGATCGATCTGGCTGGCGATGAAGTCGATCTCGGCTTTGGCTCGCTGTCTGAATTGATCGGCTTCAGTCACGTTGCCGAGAGCGGCTTCAACTTCACTAGATTGAGCCAGCACCTGCCAGTAAATTCGATGCGAGCCGATCGCTTCAGCGGCCGATCGGGCTTGAGCTAAAACCGATCGGGCTTCAGCTAACCGATTGAGCTTGAGCAACGATCGACCTTTGAGCAGCCAGGCATCATCCAGAAACGGGCCTGCACCGATCGATTGCAAAATTGTTACCACTTCATCCATCAGATTGATCGCCGCTTGATACTGTTCTTCAGCAAAGGCGAGTTCGCCGCGCACCATGGCGACATTGACCGCGCCCGATCGCAAGAGACGCGTGAAGTGCGGGTGCAGATCGCCCGGACAATAACGATCGATTAACTCCTGAGCTTCAGCGATCCGATCGAGCGACAGATATAAGCGGGCCAACACACTGGCCGACCACGCTTTCCAGATCGGCATGATCGTTTCAGAATACGAATGCGCGCGCTGCGCTTGTTCAAGCGCCACATCGTTTTGACCGACCAAGTGATGCAGCCAGCCGAGATCGGCGCGGATGCCGACGCGCGTGGCAATCAAGCCCGATTGTTCGCCGAATTCTACTGCGGCCGTCCACGCACGCAGCGCTTCACCGAAATGCCCGGTCTCTTGCAAGGTGTAACCCAGCATGCCGCCATTGTGTGACAGGCCCCACGCGTTGTTGATCGATTCACTCACACGAATGCCTTCGCGGGCAAACTCGATCGAGGTAGCCAACCGGCCCAGATAAAATTCAGTCAGGGATGAGTTGGCTAAACTATCGGAGAGCATGGGCAGGTTATGATTCGCGCGCCATACGTCGCGGACTTCGTTCAGCGCGGCGAAGCCGAGTTCCATTTGTCCCAGAAAAACATAGGCGAAAGCCAAATCGTTTAGGGTGAAGGGCAGTTGATCGCGCAGATCGAATTGACGCGCGATAGCTAATGATTGCTCGCCGTATTGCACCGCCAAGCGCATGTCCCCGCCGAATAATTCAGTCATCATCAAATTCCAATTGATCTTCGCTTCCGCCGATCGATCGCCGATAGCATGTGCTAGATCAAGTGCCTGTTTCATTAGTTCATGCGAGAGCGCAACGTCTTGTAGCGGTGTTGGTGTGGCATGCAGCGGCA
>JBGQGR010000356.1:0-4150 GCA_041497495.1 Anaerolineae bacterium
CATGTGTCGATCTTCGCGGCGAATGAGATAATGCATCGCCAGCAGCATCGGCAGCACCAGCGCGGCGACCGTAACCAATTCAAAGAAGCCGCGCCGCGCATATTCGGCGTAGGTGAGACTGATCGATTCGCGGATCAGATCGACGCCGCCGAACAAATATCGGAATTGAATGATCACGAACATCAAGAATAGTGCGTTG
The DNA here is from genome assembly GCA_041497495.1 of Anaerolineae bacterium. Classification (GTDB taxonomy): domain Bacteria; phylum Chloroflexota; class Anaerolineae; order Fen-1058; family Fen-1058; genus JBGQGR01. The sequence continues at coordinate 200 of JBGQGR010000356.1, forward strand.
AGCAAGCCCAGCACGGTGCCGATCTCGATATTGCCCAGCGTGACCGCCGGGGTTTTGTCGACGCGCGTTTCGGTCGAGAGCGGCATTAAGAAAATTTGCCGCAAAAATCCGATCGTGATCCACGCCCAAAAGCCGATCCAAACTGAATGTCGAACGATCGCGTTGAAGTCCCATTGAAAGAGCGAATTGATCCAGTGCGCGAAGATCGCATCGGCGGCGGCAAATAAACTTCCAAATAGGATCAGCAGCGGCAGCGCGATTAAGAGTCCGCGCCCAACCGCGCTAAAGCGACCGGGCCGATTCGGTGCGGCTGCTTTCCAGATATTCACATTCAGCAGTACGGCGAACGCGCCGAACGTCGCGTTCATGATCGCGTTCCATTGCGCGGCCAGAAATTCCATCAAGCCCGCGATTCGGAGCTGTCCCGCGCGCGATCGGACTGCTGCAATCGCCAACAGGATCAGCACCGCGAGACAGTTTGTCACTTGCAGCGTGCTTGATCCGCGCCAGGCGATCAGCGCCGCAAAGCCGATCGAGGGCAGAAGCAGCCAGCGTCCGCCGCCTTTTAGATCGATCCGAGTTTGGTGCGAGACAACGATCACGCCTAGCACGAGCAATGCAATCCAGATCGACGCATTGATGCCCCATGGAAAAATATTGAGCAGCACATCGGACAGCGCACCCAAGATCGCGGCGGCGATAATAACGCTCAGTCCTGCCTTTGCAATGTTTGGCATGAAGTCTCCTTGCGCGGATTAGCCCTTTAAGGCCATGTAAACGAGTGATAGCAGCAAGAACAGACTGCGAATATCAAAGTACCCCGATCGATCTTCGAATTTCTTGGATGCGAACAACACAATGAAAAGCAATAGCCAGATCCACAGGTTCATGCCACGCCTCCTATCTTGAACTCATCCTAGTCGAAGTCTGCTTAAGATCGAAGGCTTTGCGTGTGCCAATCGCCGCACTTGAGTGCTTGACTCAATCCGCAGATGACTCGATAATCGAGATCGCCAACCTATTTTTGCGCCTGATTTCGTCGGCGTAGGGCAAGCGCCTATGATCCGTTTACTTCTCGTTGAAGACAATCAATCGTTGAGACAGGCCATGCGATCGGGTTTGGAGGATACCGGCCAAGTGTCGGTTATCGCCGAAATTGATCGCGGCGAAGATTCGATCGCGCTGGCGTTGGCCAATCCGCCCGACGTGATTTTGATGGATGTGCAATTAACCGGATTGATGAACGGCGTGCAGGCCGCGGTGGTGATCCGGCGTGAGATCGCGCGACTGCCCGTGGTGTTTTACTCGATCCAAGATGATGAGCGTTTCTATCGCGACTTTCTCGCGTCGGGCATCCTGACGCATTACGCTTACGTGCGCAAGAGCAATTACTTGCTGCCACAGATGGTCGTGCCTTTGCTGCGCGACGCGATGGCTGGCCGCAGCTTCATTGATCCGGATATTGAGCAGCGCGTGCAAGAGGTGCGTCTCAAAGATGAAGACTCGCCATTGGGTTTGTTGGAGCCGAACGAGCGCGAAGTCGTTCGATTACTGGCGCAGGGCATGACCAACGAGCAGATCGCGTCGCGCTTGGGCTTCCACGATCGACGCGCGGTCAGTCGGACGAATGGGCAAATCTATTCCGCGTGGGGACTCGATAATTCGTCGGAAGATGAGAAGACGGCGCGGGCGCGGGCTTCATTGATTTACAACACGGGACGAATGATCGTGTGGGATGATGTCGGCACGCCGTGTGTGCGGAATGCCAGGGGCGAGTGGCTGCCGATGTATGATCAAAAGTGACGAGTGATACGTGATGCGTGACGAGTAAATGAGTAACGCGTAAAGGAAAGTCAATCTCAGTTGATTGTTGCGGAGATTGCTTCGTCGTGCAAAGCACTCCTCGCAATGACGACATCAACTTTAAGCGATAGGCCATAAACGATATGCCATACGCCATTTGTTCATTTGTCATTTGATCATTGGTCATTGAAAAAATGTTTGATTACGCACTCTTCGCCGCCACGCTCGCAATCTCACTCTTCGACACCGTCACTTTATTGTGGCTCGGCCTGACCGTGTTCCTCACCGGCAATCGACGCACGTCTGCGACGATCGCCGGCAGCGCCGGTCTGATCCTCGGCGCGATCTTCTTTGGCGGGCATACGCTCATCATTACGCACACGCTCGGCGCGGGCAGCCTTGGCGTCAACATTGTGTGGCGCGTGATGTGGGTCGTGGCCGTGGCCGCGCCGTTCTTTTGGGGCCTGTCGATCTTTTATTACTCTGGCGATCCCAGCACCGGCCTTTGGGTGCGGGGCATTCTCACTTTCGCTGGCCTCGTGTTGATCGCGCTCCTCATCATCAATCCAATTCCTTCGTTTAATGATTTGATCTTTGCATCAGCCTTGACGCCGTCCATTGCGTGGGCTTATGTGCCGTATCTTTTCTTGTGTTTTACTCTGCCGTTGATTGCACTGCGTCGACCGCGATCCGTCCCTCCATCTATGGGGGGAATGAGGCGGGCCGATCCATTCCGCCGCGCGCGACCATGGCTGATCGCCGCCGCCTCGATGTTGACGCTGGCGGTGATCGCTTTCGCGTTTACCGCTTACTCGATCATTCCTCGCGCGATCCCGGTCACCCACCTCACACTCGATGTGAACCGCGCAGTGTACGTGGCCGATGGGATCATCGCTGGACTGATCGGTTTAGCGATCACCTTTTTGGGCCGCGCGGTTCTATCGAATAATGTGCTGACCGAACGGCCACAATCGGGCCAGGGTTTCTTCGCGCGCTGGCGCAGCGTGGTGATCGTATCGATCGTTGGATCGTTGGGTGTGGCTTTCTTGTATTTCGCGCCGATTCGGCCGATCTACAGTTTGTTGTTGACCGCAGTGTTAGGCATGACGGCGTATGCGTTGTTCAACTGGCGGCAGTATGCGGAACATGAAGCGTTTATGAAACGGCTGCGGCCTTTTGTGACCAGCCTGCATCTGTACGATCACTTGATCTCGGCGCGCGAAGATGAAGGGCATGAGTCGCGCGAATTATTCGATGCCTTGTGCCGTGATGCCTTAGACGCGCGGCGGGCCATACTACTGTACACTCCCTCCGACGAAGTTGGGGGCAGCATGCGTGGGGAGCAACGAATTGAATATCACTGGTCGATTGATCACGATGAATTGTTGTCCGCTGCATTGAACTCGATCGAGTGGGTTCATCTCGATGCCGATCACTGGGCTTTGCCGTTGGCCGATTCGCGTGGTGCAATAGGTCGCTTGATCCTCGGCCCGAAGATCAACGGCAGCGAATATACCGCACAGGAACTGCAAGTGGCCGCCACGTGCGCCGAAAGAATTCTCGATGCATTGGCGGGCGAACAACTCGCGCGCGTCGCGGTAAGTTTGTTGCGGCAGCGCATTGCGCAAGTGCAAGTGCTGGGTGGCCAGCACAAACGTTGGCTGCATGACGAAGTCCTGCCGCAAATTCATTTGGCTTTGCTGAAGATCGAAGCACTGCGCAACATCGAGCAGGATGCCGGATATCAAGCCGACAAAGCCCGCGTGCTGCCATATATCAATGACGCGACGAATGCGCTGACGCAATCGCATCGGCGCTTGTCGGCGTTGGTGCGTGATATGAGTGCTGCTGCACCTACTGGACTTGAAAGCGAAGGCCTGATCGCCGCGCTGAAGTCCGCGCTCGATCATGACTTCCGCGACAGTTTCGATCGCGTCGAGTGGCAGGTGACTGACTCGGCGAACGATCGATCCAAAAAGATGCCGCTGTTTGTCAGCGAAGTGATCTTCTACGCGGCACAGGAAGCGATTCGCAACGCGGCGCGGCATGCACGCGGCGGTGATACAAACCGTAAATTGAATCTATTTGTATCGATCGATGGTGATCAAGATTTAAAGATTGTTGTGGCTGATGATGGTATTGGATTGA
>JBGQGR010000357.1:0-4149 GCA_041497495.1 Anaerolineae bacterium
GGCAATACGGCAATCCCAGTCCCGCGCCGAAAAATTACACGCGTTTGATTTTGGAGAACGATTATCTGCGCGTCACACTGCTGCCGGAATTAGGCGGACGAATCTATGAAATGATCTTCAAACCGACGGGGCAGAATGAATTGTATCGCAATCCGGTGATCAAGCCGACGAATTGGGGGCCGAGCGATCAAGGCTGGTGGCTGGCCGCGGGCGGCATCGAATGGGGACTGCCGGTTGAAGAGCATGGTTATGAAACGGCGATTCCGTGGTCGTATGAAATTGCGACCGGCGCAGATGGAATTACAGTCACGGTTCGTGATTCAACGCAACCCGATCGCTTGCGTGCCTCGATCGGAATTTTCCTGCCCAACGATCGCGCCGTGCTGCTGATTCAGCCAAAAATCGAGAACGATCGCAGCATCGATCTGGATTTCAAATGGTGGATCAACGCGATGCTCGCGCCGGGGCCGGGCAACTCGGTCGGCCAGAATGGACTGAATCCCAACAACAGTGATGTGCGCTTCATCGATCCGATCGATCAAGTAACGATCCATTCAACGGGCGACAATTCATTACCCGGTCCAAATTTTCCAAGCGGGCCAAACGTCGGCATGAGTTGGCCGATCTTCAATGATCGCGATCTCAGTCGTTTGCAAAATTGGAATCAATGGCTGGGCTTCTTTGAACGACCACAAGCTTTGCAAGATTTCGCAGGTGTATACGATCTCGCGAATCATGAAGGCATTCTGCGCATCTTCCCGCATTCGATCGCAACCGGCGCGAAAGGTTATGGCATGGGTTGGCTGCATCCGATCGATGCAAACGAATGGACGGACGACAACTCATACTATGTGGAGATACACGGCGGACTTGCACCTACGTTTTGGGACAGCACACCTCTGAATGCTCACTCAGCTATCGAATGGACGGAGACCTGGTATCCTGTCGTGGGCTTGCCCGATATCACGACCGCCGATAGTGATGCTGCACTCGCCGTGACGGAATCCGGTTCGAATGGTTTGTATGTTGTCGCTGCGGGCGCGTTCACGACTAAACCGCTGTCGAAAGCGCGCTTCGCGTTGTATCAAAACGGAACATGTTACTTTTTAGGTGAAAGGACGACCGGGTTGATGACACCGGATACGCCGTTGACGTACACGCATGATGTCCAAGCACCGCTTGATCAGATCGCGGCGATCCTCACCTCCGATAATCGACTCATCGCATCGCGCAACGTCGCCAACGACGGTCAACCGCCGCACATCGTCGTGCATCCGCTCGATCGAGTGGTCACGCAGACCACATTCTCGATCGAACTCGGCGGCGCAAATGACCACGACTGTATTCGATCGCTCGACGTGCAAGTGCGCGATGGCTTCGATGGTGAGTGGACTGATTGGTGGTCGTCCAACACACTGTTTACTCAGCCGTTCACCGGTGAAGCCGGCCATACATATTATTTCCGCGCCCGCGCGATCGATCTGCCGGGCAATCAAAGTGCATACACGACCAGTCCGTGGGGCGATGCGTTCACGACTATCTTGACCACAACCGCGCCGGTGTTCGATCCGTCGTACGTCGTCACCCCGTATTTCTACAGCCCGAACCAACCGATCAATTACATTGTCAATGTATACAATGCGGGCAATGTATCATCGACCGTCATTGTGACTAATACGCCGCCGACTTCAACCGTGTTGATTCCCGAATCACTGTTCATTGATTATCCGGGCACGCTGTCTTTTATCGGCCACACATTTATCTGGAGCGGCGTCGTGACTGATGGTCTCATCGTGCATATGTATTATGCCCTCTTGCCGACGATCGATCTGCCCGCCGGATCGATCTTGACCGATACGGTGCAGATCGGCATTGGATCGACCGCTCTCACGCGTACAGCGATCGCGATCAAGGCTGCGGCACAAATTTTCTTGCCGGTAATTCTCGTAGGTTATTGATCTCCATCCATTCCCCCTGTTCACGATCGATCAGTGTGAAAGTGAACGGGGAAGGTCGAAGACCCGCACTGCGCCACGCACTGGGGAAGTGTGCCGCCTGCATTGTGCGGCATAGGATGGGGGTTTTCTTGACCGATCCCCCTCGCCCGCGTATAATCATTGCCACGGGCGAATAGCTCAGCTGGTTAGAGCACCTCGCTTACACCGAGGGGGTCGTAGGTTCGAGTCCTATTTCGCCCACAATTAAAAACCGCCGATCGATGATCGGCGGTTATTGTTTTCATTGATTGACGTTAGATCTTAAGGTGACTTCACGACCAGATTCTTGAACACCACGGTCAAGCCATCGCTGCTATCTGAACTAGATGTAGCAAGCAGACCAAATCCACCCGATTTCATGGCGCTGTTGACGGTCGTGGCGACGGTCTGACCGTTAACGACTAAAGTCAAATTCGTGCCGAAACAATCGCCGCGCAGATGATTGAGCCCATCAGTCTTGAGCAACCCATCGGGCAGAGTACCGGTTTCCAAACCCGTCGAATTCGCCCCATTCGAAGTGAAAGTGTATTTGTAAATAGCATAGCTGCCATCGGTATTGATTTCAAAGCTATAACCGCCTACGCCGTCTTTGACCCGACACAACACGCCCATCGCACCGGCACCGGCCGTCGCCTGCACGTCAACTTCGATGCTGACATCTTTATAGCCATCTTTGATCCATGTCGTCTCGCCATTGTCGGCGGTTGTGGATGCAATTTCATAGCCGCCATCCGTAAAGCCTAAGGTGTTGCCATTCTCATTGGTCACGCTCCAGCCGTTCACTTGTTTAGCAAGCGTATCTTTCAGCACCACCTTGGAAAATGTCTGCGGCGTGGGCAGCGATGCTTTAGTCGGCGGCGCCTTAGTCGGTTTGGGTTGTTCGGTCGGCTCAGGCGTATTTGTCGCCAACAACTGTGTCTTGATCTGTGGCACAGACGTCAACACCTCGCCGAACGGCGCGAACGCCGAATTGGTGACTTGGCCGACCTGACTCATCACCGCTGAAATGATGAACCCGACGAAGCCGAGGATCACCAGCACGAGCACGATCGGCACAATGATCGCTGCCTTCGAGATGCCACCACCGATCGGGATGCTGATCGGATTCATCGACTCGATAACGATGTTCGGGAACATCGACTGCATCGGCGTTGGCTGTGGCTGTTGAATTGGCACCAAGACGACCGTACCACAGGAATGACACTTGATTTCGGATTGGCCCGGCTGAGGATCAAGGTGCGTTCCACAGTTCGGGCAAGTGAGTGCTTGAACAACAGACATGCGTATCTCCTCCTCAGTGCTGCCACTTTCGCATATTAGGCCACATTGTAGCACAACTTTCTATTGAAAAGATGACTTTTCTTGCCAATATCACAATGAGGATTGTCTGTTTCCCGTATGATGAAACTCCGTTGACCCTGCCTTGGGCTGGTGTTACAATAACATCGTCTTAATTCTTCGCACTTCAACTCGCCTTCAAGGGCGAGTTCACATCCTCAATAGGAGTTACTATGTCAGCTTCAAACGATTTTCTGTTCCGCGGGGATTTAGCTTCGATCGATCCGGCGGTGGCCGAGTTGATCAATCACGAGACGGCGCGCCAGATTCGCAAGTTGATCATGATCCCGAGCGAGTCCACGGCGCCCCAAGCGGTCCGCGAAGTGTTGATGTCGCCGCTGCAAAACATTTACGCCGAAGGGTATCCTGATCCGCGCACACGCGCGCAGAACGAGACGCAGATTCTGGATTACGATGAGCAGCTGGCCTACTATCGGCGCTATGGCGATCCGCGTTACTACAAAGGCGTGGAATATGCCGACATCGTCGAAGCGTTGGCCCGCCGACGAACCGCTGCAGCCTTCGCAACGGAAATCATCGGACCTGGCCGCATCTTCGTGAATGTGCAGCCGCTCTCCGGCGCACCGGCCAACAACGCGGTCTATGAGGCCTTAGTGAAACCCGGCGACACGGTGATGGGCATGTCGTTGATCGCAGGCGGACACTTATCGCACGGCTCGCCCGTGAATCGATCGGGCAAGCACTACAACATCGTCGCTTACGATGTCGATCCTCAAACAGAATTATTGGACTACGACAAGATTCGAGCGCAGGCACTGCAAGCCAAGCCCAAGATGATCATCGCGGGCTACAC
>JBGQGR010000358.1:0-4143 GCA_041497495.1 Anaerolineae bacterium
GTTGGCAAGCGGTGTCAATAAAAGTAGAGATTTCTCACTCGCCGCGGTCGTTCGAAATGACATCAGCTAGGAACCATGCACCTCGAAGTCGCGATTGCCAAAATTAGAAAATACGCCACGCCCGAAAGCGGCGACACGATCGAGATGATCGAACGGTCCGGCGGCGGATTGTCGTTCGTCGTCGTCGACGGGCAGCGATCCGGCAAAAGCGCCAAGGCGTTCAGCAATGTCGTCGCCCGGAAGGCCGTGGCGCTCTTCGCTGAAGGCGTACGCGATGGCGCAGTTGCGCGGGCCGCATCCGATTATTTGTTCATGCAGCGATCGGGCAAAGTATCGGCCACGCTTAACATCGTCTCGGTCGCTGGTGCTATCGCGCAACAGCCACTGCCCAAACGTTGTCATCAAAAATAATGAAGCGAGTTTGCTGAAGGAACCAGCGCACACGGTAGGCGTGCAGCGCGGCACCAAACCGATCATTGCCGAAATTCCGCTGGCGGCCGATACAACTGTGGTAATATACACAGACGGACTTCTAAGCGCGGGAGAACGATCGGGGCAACCGATAAACGTCCCGGCGATCGTGCTGGAACTAATCGATCAAGAGAATCAGCGCGACACCGCCCACACCTCGGCCCGAGCTATCGCCGATCAACTGCTCGAACGCGCCGCCATCGCCGATGAACATCGACCGGCAGATGACATCCGCATACTCGTCTTAACAATCACCAACTTCGAAGCCACAGACGATCGACGTTGGTTGATTGCGAGTATGCCGCTATAACTGAAATCGAAGTGGAGGCAAGTATGTCACGAGTAACCGCTGCGTTTGTGTGCGCGTTGGATGATCCCGATAACGCGCGCCCAGCCAGTATCATGTGCAGCAACAATTGCGGCCGATATGTGTGTTCCGAGCATGCCGTGGAGCGCAAAGGACCGGGCAGCCCGATGGTCTGTCTGGTGTGCGCGAAAGCGTTAGGCGTCCTGCCAGCCGCACCTAAAGTCGAAACGAAGCCAGTGGAAAAGATCGCGCCGGAAGTTGAACCAAAAGAACAGCCGATTGAGACACCAGTGGTGCCGATGGCTAAACCACGCAGAGCTGTTCGATCGGATCCAACGCCGATCGCAGCTGCGCCTAAGGTTGAAGTGAAACCGATCGAGCCAGCTACCCGATCGGATCCCGGCACGACGCAGGCCGGATTAGCTTTCAAGCCTTCTAGCGTTGAGGAAGCGAAGTTTGTAGAGAGCACGCCCGGCCCGATCAATCCGCAAGGTGCCGTGCCTGTCGAAGAGCAGAAAGTCGCGCCAAGCATGATCGAACCGGAAGCTGCGCCGAAATCAGCGGCATCGGAAACGATCGTATCGCAGCGCGGCAACACGCTGCAAGTTCCGAAAGTGACCGCAACCGCGCCGCGCACCGGACAAACCGGGCCACTGCCCAAAGCGCGATTAGCTCAACGCACGGATGAAAAACCAAGTGTCGGTGGCTTGCAAAATCAAGCCATCTTGTGGGCCATCGGCGCAATCGTGTTAGGGATTATCGGCTTCGCCTTAATCGTCGCGGCACTTCAAGGCTGATGCTGAAACGGATGTGACGCACCTCGAAAGGTGCGTCTTTCATTTTTAGAGCCAACAACAAAAACGCGCGCTTCGACTTTGCGGCGCGCAAGTATTCTGAGTGTTGCCAAATCAAACAACTGCGCGCCGCTCCGCTCAGGGTGCTCACGATCATTTATTCCTATGATCAACCCCGCCTTTGCTAAACGCCGCACGCTGCGGCAATCGATCAAAACTAACTGGCGCGATTTTCGTGTGTTGCTGCGCGCCTTCAGTCGGCCACTGATTCTTTTCCTCGGCACATTGATCGTCTTCGGGCTGCTCTATCGCGTCCTGAGTCAATTAGCCGGCCTCGATGTGCCTTCACCCGTGCAAGCCATCTTCTTGATGCTGCAAATGATTTTCCTGCAAGCCAACATTTCATTTCCAGAAGTATGGTATCTGCAATTATTTTTCTTCGTGATGCCGATCATCGGCATTGCATTGTTGAGCGCAGGCGTTGCTAACTTGGGCGCGAAGTTGTTCAACAAAGCCGAACGCGGACAAGACTGGGAGGTTGCCTTTGCTTCAACATTTTCCGATCACGTGATTGTATGCGGCTTGGGCAAGTTAGGCTATCGAGTAGTGTTGCAGCTGCTCAAATTCAGCCAGTCCATTGTGTCGATCGAGCAGGATGTCAGCAAACCGTTCATTACACAGATACGCGATCTCGATGTGCCGGTCATCCTCGGCGATGCACGCCTCCGCGATGCGTTGGTCAAAGCCAAGATCGATCACGCCGCGGCCATCGTGTGCTGCACCGATAATGATCTCACCAATCTCGACATCGCCCTCGACGCGCGCGAGATGAATCCGCAGATCAAAGTCGTGCTGCGCATGTTCGATGACGATCTCGCCCGGAAGATCGAGCGCGGCTTTGGCATTCACACCGTGTTCAGTACATCGGGCTTGGCTGCGCCTGCGTTCGCCGCAGCGGCCACGCGCGCGCATATCGATTACTCTTTCTATGTTGGCGACACATTATTGAATGTCAGCCAGATCGTCGTGACAGCGGACTCGCCGATGGTCAGCAAAACGATCGAGGATATTGAGCGCGCCAACGATCTGACCATTGTTATGCAGCAGACCGCCACTGAATCGCGCATGCATCCGCACTCCGACGCGGTCATCCACGCAGGCGATCTACTGGTGGTCTTTGCTTCGTTGGAAACGCTGGGCCAATTAGGAATGACAAATAACAGCCATGAAGACGGCGCGAAGATCCCACAACCCAATCACAGTGTCTTCCAGCGCTTCCTTAAGCGCGGTAAATGATGGACCCCGATCGTCAACGCCAACTGCAGATTGTGATTGTCGGCCCGTGCGCATCAGGCAAGAGCACATTAGTCGAAGGCTTACACGCGCAGGGTTTCGATAAAGCCCGCATCGTCGCGCAGGAACACTCGGGCGTGCGCGATCTCTGGAAGATACGCGGCCAACCCGATTGTTTGATCTACCTCGATGCGCGTTTAGAGACCATCGCCGCGCGCCAGCATCGATCCGATTGGACGGTAGAGTATTTAACGGAGTTGCTCGATCGATTGAAGAACGCGCGGGTGGAATGTAACTTGTATTTACCAACAGATGAGTTATCGATTGAAGAGGTTTTAGAAAATGTGATCGAGTGTCTGAATGAAGAGTGAAGAGTAAAAAGTGAACGAACATTCACTCATCACTTATCACTCCGCATTCTTTTGACAGATCGCGCCCGTTCGACTATAATCGCCTTCGCTTCACAGGTCGCGCCGGGCTTTTCCGCCGGCGACTTTTTTGTACATCAGGGAGTTTGCATGTCACAACGCAATCGCACATGGACCATTATTATCGTGCTGCTGGCAATTATCGCGACCTACATCGCGCTGCCCGGCACCACGACGATTCCGATCATCAATCGAAATGTCACCGTCCGGCAAGGGTTGGATCTCAGCGGCGGCTCGCAAGTTTTGCTGGAAGCCACCGACTGCACTGCAGCCGCCACGAATAGCGGACTCGATAACGCCCGACAGATCATCGAGCGGCGCGTCAACGGTCTAGGTGTCAGCGAACCGCTGGTACAACTTCAAGGCGACTGCCGCATCTTGGTCGAACTGCCATCGATCGACAATGCGGCTGACGCCTTGGCCTTGATTCAACAAACAGGCCGCCTGGAATTTGTCGACGCGGGTCTAGATGCATATAATGATGGCACGATCATTCGCACCAGCGGCAATCCGACACCGACCATCGGGATCTCCACGACAGCCTCAGCGGGCAACATACCGATCTCGCCGAGCTTGTCCGCTAGTCCGGCCATCACTGCGGCCAATTCGACATCATCGACCACCAATGTTTCATCGACAGCGCCTGCTACATCGACGACCGGGCTGCTCACAGATACGCTGCCGACCCAAACCATTCCCGATAAAGTTTATCAGGTGATCATGACTGGAGCCGATCTCGACGCGACGAAGTTAGCGGTGCAGCTCAATTCGACGACACGGGAGTACGATGTGGCTTTCACGATTCAAGGTCAAGCCGCCGGCACCTTCGCGCAATTTACCACAGCACACA
>JBGQGR010000359.1:0-4143 GCA_041497495.1 Anaerolineae bacterium
AGATCGGCGGCGAGCCGGGCCAGCCGGATCTCCTCGTCCCACACGCGCGCGTCGGGGCAGTTCTCCCAGCCGTAGCTGGCGAACACCATCATCATGCCGACATGCATGGAGCGCTCCTTGGTTCGTTGTGTCCGCTGGGCGCGAATCCCCTTCACGGCGCTCACAGCCGCGTTGGTCGATTGCCGCAGCGTGACCGGGAGATTGCTTCGTCGTTTCGCTCCTCGCAATGACGTCATTGTTTCTTCATCGCGGGCGTTGCACAGAATGATTCAGTGACTTGATCTACCAAGAAGGTCAACTAATATGTAGACCCCAAGTCCGATGATGCCGACACCTGCAATTACAGTACTCATGAAATACACGCCTTCACCCAACGATGCCAACGCCTTCGAATATGATTTCGCGGCTCGCTGAGCGACCGGCTTTGCAAGTAGCACAAAAAGACATCCACACATGATCAAGCCGAATGCGACTAGGAAGTCCATCGTTGTCCTCTATGAGAGACTTTTCCTCACCATCACAAACTGTTCGAACTCTCTGAACTTTGTGAAACCCGCGTCCAAATACATTTGCAGAGGACCATGATAATTCGAGGCCGACGATTGAGTATCGGTGCGCGGATAAGCCTCAGCATATTTCAGGCCAAGTTTTTTAAATCCATCACACGCGGCAGTCAGCAGCGCGCTCGCTACGCCTTGTCCGCGCTGTGCCGGCGCAACATTGAAACACACAATCGATCCGACTTGCTCCGCATCATCGACCTTCAAATCGTCATCAAGTTGCACTGCATACAGCTCGCTGCGCGGTGCGGCATGACACCAGCCCGCCAGTTGATCATCAACATAGGCCAAGTAACCGTGATGCTGATTGTTGTTAATTAGATCGACGATCCCTGCACGATTCTGATCGGCAGTCTGCTGTTCCCAATCCATTTTATCGTGCGGAAAATGATAGAACCGGCAGTAGCATGACGCCCACTTTGGATTGTCCGTGAAGCCGACGTGATCGAAGTAGTGCAGATAGTCTTGAAGGATTGAGGGTGAAAGTTCTTTGATCGAGATATTAGGCATGCGCTATAGTCCTCGTTTATGAAGTAGCGTGAGGTTGGAAAATATTAATGAAATACCCGCGTGGACGCGGGCTTAGAGTAATTGTCCGCTCTTAAACGTCAAGCGCGGGCTGTCATTCACGCATTGTTGCCGTACACTTAGTTGATTACGCTGCTGCGGCTGCCGGTATCGCTTCCGTTTTCCGCGATCGGCATGCTAAACGAGAAGGTGCTGCCCTTGCCCAATTCGGTCTCGACCCAGATGGCGCCTTGCTGCAATTCGATCAGGCTCTTGGTGATCGTCAAGCCCAGCCCGGTGCCGGGCACATCGCGGACCGCGCCCGATCGGAAGAACTGGGTGAATAGTTTGGCTTGATCTTCGGGCGCGATGCCGACGCCGGTATCTTTGATCGAGCACATGAGATAACCCGGCGCGTAGGGCTTGATCGTTTTGATATCCGATCGGGTCCAGTTGCCACGCGGGACATCCGGCGGTTGAATCGTCTTGAGCGAGCTGACCCCGATTGCAATCTCTCCACCACTAAGCGAATATTTGTAGGCGTTGCTGACGAGATTGGTGATAATTTGAATCAGGCGCGCGCGATCGGCCATGACGGGCGGCAGCTCATCGGGGATTGAAAACTCAACCGTCATCTTTCGTTCGTCGATCTGCGATTGCAGCGCTCGAATCGTTTCTTCGACCACGGTCTTGATCGAATTGGGCTTAATGTCCAACTTCAAGCGGCCGGTCTCAATGCGGCCAATTTCCAGCAGATCGCGGATCAAGCGATCCATGCGTTCGGTGTTGAAACGGATGCGCGCCAAGAAGTCAGTCTGAGTTTCATTCACTGCGCCGGCCATACCTTTGATCAGCATATCGGTGAAGCCCTTAATGCTAGTCATGGGTTGATTGAGTTCGTGCGCCACGTCATTGACGAACTTGCTCTTGGCCTCATTGGCGTACCTGACTTCTTGATACAGGTTCGCATTGGTGATCGCGATGGCAGCGTGATCGGCCAGGCGCGACACGGAGTCGAGATACAGGATCCCGAAATGATCGACTTTGCTGCTCTCGACATTCAACACACCGAAGACCCGATCGGCGCGCCGGATGGGCACACTCAATTGCGATCGAGTGGTCGGCGACGCGGCGATGTAATGTGAATCCTGCCGCACGTCGTTGACCAACACCGCTTGCCCGCTGTTGATGACTTGTCCGGCCAAGCCTTGATCGATCGGCAGAGTCGCCGGCGTATAGGTATAGTTGCGGCTGGCTAAGATCTGAACTAAGTTTTGTTCCCAATCGACAATGCCGACCGATCCGGCGTTGGCGTCGGCCAGACGCAGTCCCCATTCGAGTGTGATGTCGAGGACGGTGCGCAGTTCCAGCGATTGATTGAGCTGCCGATCGATTTCCTGCAGCATGCTGAGTTCATCGATGCGAGTCGCCAGCGCTTGATCGGTTATCGTGAACAAGCGCGCGTTCTCGACCGCGACCGCGGCGTTGGTGGCGAAAGCCGTCAGCAGATCTTTGTCTTCTTCACTAAAGCTGCTGCCATCCAGTTTGTTGATCAATTCGATGACGCCCGTAACGCGATCTTTGACGATCATCGGCACGGCCAGAATGCCACGCGTGCTGAAGGCCGTGGCCTGATCCACATCGCGCAGCCAGCGTGAATCGGTTTGTGCTTCGTTGACGATCTGCGGCTGCCGCGACTTGGCGACTGCGCCTACAATGCCCGCGCCAAACGGCAAACGCTGGCCGCGTAGATCGGGCGCGGCCGGACCGAAAGTCACTTCGAAAACCAATTCGTTTGTTTGCTCGTCAACCAACAGGAGCGATCCGGCTTCGGCGTGCAAAATCTCGATCGCTTTCTGCACGATGGTGCTCAGCACCGTTCGGAGATCGAGCGACGAGGTGAGGTTGGTGCCCACTTCATTCAACACGGCCAGTTGACGGGCGCGCTCTTCCGTCTCACGATACAACCGCGCCTTGTCCAAAACACTGGCGGCTTGATCGGCAATGGCGGCTAGAATTTGCATTTGTTCCAAACTGTAACTGACCTCCGGCCGGAAGTCCGACACGCTCATGACTCCCAAAGCTCGATCCCCTGCATTGAGTGGCACACCCATCCACGCGCGGCCGGGTTTGCCGCTTGACGTGAAACCGCGCTTGATCGATTCCGCCACATAGTCGTCCGTCACAATCGGCTGGCCGCGCCGCATAATATCGCCGGTCAGCCCAACCCCGATCGGCCATTCATCATCCGGATAGAGCCGCTCGCCGCCTTCAACATAGAAGGCAAACCGCATGACGCTGCGTTTTTGATCGGCCATGGCGATGTAGAAATTTTGTGTTTCTAAAACTTTGCTGGTCTGGGTATAGATCAGTTCAAGGATGTCATCCGGATCGAGCGTGAAGTTTACGGCCTGACTGACGCGGCTCAATACGTTCAACTCATTGACGCGCCGCTGCACATCGTCCACGACGATCGCCCGCTCCAACGCCAGCGCAGTTTGATCGGCGAAGGCCGATAGATAGGTGAGGTCTTCAGTGGTGAAAGGTTGCCCGGATGGTTTTGGACCGAGGGCCAGCCAACCGTTGAGCTGATTCCGACCGGCTAACGGCACATACAAGACCGCACCAATCGCTTCAACGCGCGCTCGATCGGCTTCCAGTCCATCCGGCAGGGGACGGCCCGCTTGCAGGTAGCGCGGTCCCTTTTCTTCTTTTACCCAGACCGCGAGCGGGCTATCGGCGGCTAGACGGGCGATGGACGTTGGCATCTTGGGCAAATCGGGATTCAGCTGCGCATTGTAAGCGTGGGTACGCGAGTCCAGCAAATAAATGTAGAACCGCTCCGGACGCAGGGCATCACCCACCTGCTGTCTGATCAAACTGACTAGACTGGGCAGATCGGCATTCTCGGTGAGCCGGCGGCTATAGGTTTGCAGCAAGTCCTGTGGATCGATCCGGTTGCGGAAGAACAAGCGCTCAACACCGCGCTGAATCCGTTGGCGCAGCGGGTCGAGTGCCACAGCGATCAACAGCACAAATAAAGCTTGCAAGATCGGGTTGTTTTCAAAGGTCATCT
>JBGQGR010000360.1:0-4125 GCA_041497495.1 Anaerolineae bacterium
CCGTGGGCGCAACCTTTACTCCCTCACCGCCGGCGACAAACGCGCCCGTATTGACGTCAACTTCGACCTCAACACCAATTGCAACCGCAGACGCGCAAAGTCCGACACTCGCGCCGTTTGCATCGGCCATACCAAGCCAAGCGCCGACATCAGTTCCAGTTGCAACTAGCGCGGCGACCAGCACAACCAATTTGCCGCTGGTCACTATAGGCGGATCGACCGAGCCGGGAGTTGTGCCGACGCCATCCGATAATTCCGGTGGCGGCAATTCAACGCCGATCATTTTGATCATCGGCGGGATTGCGTTATTGATCGTCGGTGTTTTCTTGATCTTTGGCCGATCGAAGTCGAATGATCAAGCCAAGCCGCAATAGCTCATGATTGGATCATCTCGGTCGAATCTGGCGCGGCAGATCGCCGGTGCGGTGTGTCTGGCAATTGGCCTCGCGCTCGTGTTGATCTATTTCGCGCAGATCAACCGATCGGGTGTTGCGACAACCCCAACTGCGCTTGCCGATCGATCGTCACCGATCGCGACGGTCACGCTGCCGCCGATCGCATCACCCAGCCCAACGATCGAAGTGAAACCGATCGATACATCCACGATCGAGCCGACAGCGACGATCACAGACACTGCCATACCGACGCGCATATCGACTTTGATCCCGACCAAGATCGTCGCGACAAGTGCGCCGCGTCCCACCGAGACGAATGTCCCGGCTACGCTCGCGCCACCAACCAGCGCGTATTCGATCCGGTATCGAATTGGTCTGGGTGTGGGCAATGGCGAACGCGCGCCCGGCACGCTGCAACATTTGGCGCCGGGATTTTATTTGACGTGGGGACTTAAACCGATCGCGGACGCGGCGGCGGATTACTGGCCGATGGTGCGTTTGATCACAGGGCAATCCAGAATAGATTTTTCGATCTACACGAATTACGCGCGATCACATCCAGGGTTGTTGTGGTTAATCGGCAATGAACCGGATGTGTTGTGGCAGGATAATTCTACACCGGAAGAATATGCCGCGGCTTATCATGCAGCTTACACCGCGCGCAAAGCCGCCGATCCCTCCAGCCGAATTGCGATCGCGGGCGTGAGTCAGCCCACGCCGCTGCGTTTGCAATATCTCGATCGAGTGCTGGCCGCGTATCAAGACCAATTTGGCGAAGCCCTGCCGATCGATGTATGGAACATCCACAATTTTATATTGAACGAACAGCGCGGCAGTTGGGGCATCGGTATTCCGCCAGGTTTCGATGTCGACAGCGGCCAGCTTCATTCGATCGATCAGCATGACGACTTCGGCATCTTCCGCCAACAGATCGTCGACTTTCGAACATGGCTGGCGGCACGCGGTTATCGCGACAAGGAATTGATCGTGTCGGAATATGGCATTCTCATGCCGCCCGATTACGGTTTCGATCATGCGCGCGTCCGCGACTTCATGATTCGCACGTTCGATTACTTCTCGAGCGCCATGGACTACTCGATCGGTTTTCCCGGCGACGGTAATCGATTGGTGCAGCGTTGGTGTTGGTTCAGTTTATCCGATAGCGACTACCCGGCCGGCAACTTGATCGATTACGATTCAGGCCAGATCACACCACTCGGCCAAGACTTCGTCACGTATCTGCAAACACGTTGATGCACTCCACGTTGTTTGAAGCACTGAACATTAACTCAGCGCAAGTTGTCGCGTTCGTCGGTGCGGGCGGCAAGACCAGCGCGATCTGGCGATTGTCGAACGAATTGATCGATCGCGATCGATGCATCATCATTGCGCCAACAACGCATATCCTTGAACCTGCACTGCCACGCAATTCGATTACCTATCTTGCAGCCCAGCCCGATCCCGATCGAGTGATCGAGCTGATTGATCTTGCACCGCGCGTCATCCTCGCCGCGAAACGCGATGGAAGTGCGGACTTCGATGCGTCTGATGATTTTCCTCCCGCCCGACCGATCAAGCTGCGCGGATTGGAGCCGTCGGCAATTGATTCATTACATTCGCACATTACTGGACTCGAGGCTGTAAGCAGCGGGAATCCGGCTACGCCTAGCGGCCCACCTGAGTGCTTGCACTCAGGGTATGGGCAAGCCTCGAGCCTATTTTCCGCAGCGATCTGGCTCATCGAAGCCGATGGCGCGCGTCGGCGTTTATTGAAAGCGCCCGCCGATCATGAACCGGCGATTCCAGCGTGCTCGAATATCGTTGTGATCGTCGCTTCGCTCGACGCGATCGAACAACCGCTGAATGAAACGATCGTGCATCGTTGGGAGATCTTTGCCGAGCTCGGCGGAGCGCGCCGCGAAGAGCCGATCACCGCTGAGATAATCGCGCGCGTGCTGCTTCACGAAAAGGGCGGACTTAAAAACATTCCAGCGACTTCACGCGTTTGTGTCTTACTCACTCAACGCGACTCACGCCAGCCGCATCGATCGGCGAATGCGTTGATCGATCAATTGTTGCGATCCAGCCAGATCGAGCGTGTTATCGTTGCCTCACTCCGCGCCGAGAGCCCGGTCGTGCTGACCCGCTCATCCAACATCCAACATCCAATTGCCAATTTCCAAAACATTGCCGCCATCATTCTCGCCGCCGGAGAATCAAAACGTTTCGGCAAGCGGCCTAAACAACTGCTCGATTGGCACGGTCGATCGTTTGTTCAGATTGCAGTCGATAATGCAATTGGGGCCGGGCTTGATCCGATCATTGTAGTTGTTGGCTCACATGCCGCTAAAGTTCGATCGAGCATCAGCAATCGCCCGGTTATCATAGTCGAGAACAAAGATTGGCCGCACGGCCAAAGCACTTCGGTCCGATCGGGAATTCAAGCGTTGCCGAATGACATCAACGCCGCGCTCTTCATGCCGATCGATCAGCCGAATCTCAGCCCACGGATCATCCAAACCCTTGCGGACGCTTACCGCTCGACGCGTAAACCGATCGTCGTCGCCAGCGTGAACGGCAAGCGCACCACGCCGACGCTGTTCGATCGATCGCTGTTTGCCGAGATCATGTCAATTGAGGGCGATCGCGGCGCACGCGAGTTGATAGATGCAGACACATTACGTGTAGCAAAAGTGGAAATCGATGCACACAGCGCGGTGGACATCAACACGCTAGACGATTACAATGTGCTTCTCAAAGAGAGTTAAATTTAACTATGGCGCTTCCGCAATCGCCCTGCCCCTTACCTCGTTTCCTCATCACTGATATGGACGGCGTACTATGGCGCGGCAAACAACCGCTGCCAGGCCTGCCCGAATTCTTTCAGTCCCTGCGCGATCGATCCGTGCAGTTCGTGTGCGCGACCAACAATTCATCATCGACGCCGGAACAAATTGCTGATCGATTGCATGCGTTCGGCGCGGATGTCACGCCCGACGAGATTGTCACATCGTCAGTCGCCACGGCCGATTACTTGCAAACAATTCTGCCAACCGGATCGAAAGTGTATGTGATCGGCATGGAGGGTGTACGCGAAGCGATCATTCGCGCGGGCTTCGTTATAGCCGAAAGCGAAGCCGCCGCGGTCGTGGTCGGCATCGATTGGAATCTCACGTATAATCAACTCAAGCGCGCCACGCAATTGATTCGCGGCGGAGCGAAATTCATCGGCACTAATTCAGACGCGACCTTTCCATCGCCCGACGGGATTATTCCCGGTGCAGGCTCGTTGTTAGCCGCGATCGAAACCGCGACGAGCATGAAACCGATCGTGATTGGCAAGCCCGAAGCGGTGTTGTACGAAATGGCGCTGAAACGCATGGGCGCATCGATCGAGGAAACTGTCGCGCTCGGCGATCGATTAGAGACCGATATTCTCGGCGCGGTGCGCATGCACATGCAATCGATCTTGGTGCTGAGTGGCGTGACCACATCCGATCAACTTGCGGCGAGCGACTATCAACCCGATTGGGTCTTTGAAGACATTGATGCTTTGAGAAAATATTGGGACACGGATTGACGCGGAAAAACATGGATTCTATTTTATCTGCGTAATCTGCCTAAGACCTGCACTGCATCCGCAGCACGGTGCAAGTGTCTGCGTCCGAGATTCATTCCAATGAAGACACAGCCATCATTATTTGATCTAATCATCAATCAACTCCAAGCG
>JBGQGR010000361.1:0-4100 GCA_041497495.1 Anaerolineae bacterium
ATCCTTCAACGCCGCTTTGATCGTGTCGATGCCCTGACCGGTATTCGAACTGGTCAACAGCACCGGATAACCGAGGCTTTCATATACTTTGATCTCTTTGGGAATCGCCTCGTCTTTCATAAGATCGCTCTTGGTGAAGCAGATCAACGGCGGAATGTTGGCCGCTTCGGCAGTCAATAGATACCGATCGAGCAAATCCCAGCTCGGCATGGGATTGGCGATCGGCATGACGCTGATCACTTGATCGATGTTGGCCGCGATGACTTGCTCTAAAACTTGCCCACCGCTTTTCATGCGCCGCCCGCCGTCGATCGCCGGCCGCGAGAGTTTATTGCGACGCGGCAAGACATTGACGATCATACCGTTGGCGTCATCGATCATGGTGAACTCGACCAGATCGCCGACGGCGATCGGATCGACCGATTCGATGTCCTTAACCGCAACGACGTGCCGCGCGATTGAAGATGAATCAGCGGTCGGGTAGAGCAAATTCTTCCGCAGCTTACTCGTGATCGAACAAGGGACGATGCGTTGATCGATCCGCACGAAATATTGCCCGAACGTTTTTTTGACGACGCTGCCGCGTTGAGGCATGTCGTTGGGAGTTGAAGGCATGTTAGTCTCCTAAAAACATAACGGCCACAGATTGTTTCCGTGGCCGGGCAGGGGCAAGCCTGGTGCTTGCTCTGGGGCGAGAAAAGAAAAGCCACGGGGCTGAGCGGCACCCGTGGCTTTCGATGATCAATTGAACGCGATCAGCGATCGGTGGCAGGCGCACCCAGCAAGTATTCGACAACTTCAGGCATATTGATTTTTTGCATGATGCGCCTCCTTTCGTAAGATGGCGAGAGTTTAACACACTGCGGGTCTTTGTCAAGGACTAATTTGAATCTCGACGAATGATCGGGAAATAGTAAATGAAGGGCGGTGCAAGTGCCAGACTCGTCAGCGTCGCCGTCACCGCTCGCTGGGCATCGCTTTGCAATCGAATACTGATCGACGCCACGTCGGAAATGTTCGATGTGATCGAGACAGGCAATTGAACGACAGCATTTATAGCAGTGCCGCTGCCTGCGCTTAAATTGGTGATTGTTGCAGGTGTCATCGTCAGCAGCCAACCGGACGTGATCGAAATGGCATACGAGTTGCTAATGTAGTCGGTATTGGTGAAACGCAGCGTGTAACTTACCACCTGTCCGGCAAGATTCGCTTGATTATCGGTTTCCGGCGATATTCGTGCACCGATGATCGCAGTGTAAATATCTAACCTGCCATAACCGTAAACATTATTAGGTGTTCCACTGCTGCTACAGTCAGTTGTATCAATGTGAACGGCAGAATTGTTTAGCACTTGCTCCGTGGCTGTGATCTGATTCTTGAGCCCCGGTCGGGCCGACCACAGCAGCGCAATCGCGCCTGCGACGTGCGGGGTAGCCATTGATGTGCCGCTCTCATAAGCATATAAATTGCCGGGCACGCTCGATCGAACCGGATTGCCCGGTGCAGCTATATCGGGTTTGATGCGATTGCTGCCATCGATCGCCACTGGCCCGCGACTGCTAAATCCGGCGATCGAATCCGATCCGGTGTCCAACGCGCCGATCGTATACGCGGCGTCATAGAGCGCGATCGGTTCATAGATTGTCGAACAACTTGATCCGTAATTCGTGGCGGCAGCGACGGTCATGATACCCGCCGCGCGCTGCGCTTCGACCGCGGCTTGCAATGTAGCATACGAACAACCTTCATCAGTCGGGCAACTCCATGAGTTGGTCGTTATATCAGGCGCGAGCGATGGAATTCCATCCGTGATTGTTCCGGTGACCGGGTAGGGCGCTAAAAAGAATTGGAAACATTCCAGATAAGTGGATGGTTGCCCCCAGCCGTTATCCATGTTGCGGCAGCCGATCCATTTTGCGCCGGGTGCCACGCCGATCTGATTGCCCGCGCCATCACCGCCGATCGCTGTGCCTGTCGTATGAGTGCCGTGTCCATAATCATCGCACGGAGTGAGCGAATCGGCGCCGCATGAATTGGCTCCGTGCGAATTGCTGTGTATACTATCGTGCCAGTTGTAATCAAACGTCGCGGTAATTCCATTCCAGCCGCGAAAATGTGGCTGTAATGCAGGATGGTCCCATTGCATGCCTGTATCTTGATTGCCGATGACGATGCCTTGCCCGGTGTAGCCCAGCGCCCAAACAGCTGGCGCATGAATGTAATCGACGCCTGGTTCGATTGAATTGATCGAAGCGGGTGCAGATTGATCGGGAGTGGAAGCCGGTTGGGGCAGGGGATTGTAGATCGATGGATTGCCTTCGATCCGCGCCACATCCGATCGATCCGCTAGTTTCAACGCGAGATCGCGATCGCCTGTTACCAAAATCGCGTTGACGATGTAGAACGATTGATGTTGGATATGCTGCGCGTCGAGATAAGCCAGCAGCGACTTTTGAGTTGACTGCGCCTTGCTTAAAAGCGCGGGATAAACGAACTGGCCTTTATCGATCTTGCGGCTGAGTTGGTGAGCTGGCGATAGATCGGCTTGATCGTTGAGGACAACCAGGAACTCGGCTTGCGCGCCGTTGTCGGTATGATCGATCACCCACGGTGCGATCTTATCGGGAGCGGCTGCAGGGCCGACATTTACCTCGCTGCGCGGCGCAGTGCGCGTCGGACGAGCGAGGCCGATCGATGTTGCACCGATCAGCGCAGCGGCGATGATCGCTGGAAGCAATAATCGAATCCTTGGCATGGCTCTATTGTAACAGGCTTTTTCAAGTGATCCAGTTATTTGACATGGGGCTATCAAATGTGCTACCCTTAACCGGGATCACAGAGGAGTGCTATGCATCGCGAACGAATTTCAGACGACATCTATGTTTTTACCAGCGGCTTGTACGCGCAGGTGACCGCCGGGGCAATCATCACCAGCGCCGGCGCGGTCATCATCGATACCTTGCCGTTCCCAGCCGAGACACGGCAGGTCATCGACTACGTCGAGCGTCGATCGCCGCACGGCATCCGGTTCGTCATCTATACTCATTATCATGCCGATCACACGTATGGCGGTTATCTCTTTAAGGACGCGCAGGTTATCAGTCACTACATGTGCCGCCAATTGCTGATCGAGCGTGGCGAAGCGGGAATGGAGTTGGCGCGTGCTCAAAATCCGCAGTTAGCGGATGTGCGGCTGCGGCTGCCCGATATTGTGTTTAATGGCAGCTTGACTTTGCGGCTGGGCAACAAAACGATCGAGTTGACTCACACGCCCGGCCATTCGCCGGATCTGATCACAGCTTATGTGAAAGAGGATAAGATTTTGTTTGCATCCGATACGGTGATGCCGGTGCCGTACATCGTCGATGGCGATGCCGGCCAGATGGCTGCTTCACTCCTCAAGCTGAAAAGTATGAGTCTGGAAAATGTTGTGCAGGGGCACGGCGAAATTGTGCTGCGCGGCGAAATCAGCGAAGCGGTCAACGGCAGCTTGAATTACTTGCAAAAGATGCAGGGCGCGGCGGCGAATGCGCTGCTGCTCAATCAATCACGCGATGATTTGATCCGCGAGTACGATATTGAGTCGTGCGGCAAGCCGCGCATCGCGCTGAATGGTTTGGTGCAGCAGCTGCATGCAGCGAATTTGATCACCACCTATGATCGCATGAATGACGAGCGCATGCACGGCGGCAGCACGCATAAACTGCGCGCCTTGGTGCAGCTCGCCGCCACAAAGCCCGCGCGTAAAGTAAAGGGTAAGCGCAAAGGCGCCGCCAGAAAAGCTACGGCTCGATCAGGTAAATCCGCCATAAAATCGAAGCCGGCCAAAGCCGCTAAGCATCACTCGGCTGCCAAACCCTCGCGGCGTAAATGACTTCCTCGCGTGTCGATGCTCTTCTAAAAAAGATTGATCAACTCAGCGCGGACGAGCGCCGCGAATTGATCGCGCGCTTGCATGCCGATCAGCTGTTGCTGCCCCTTGCTCGTTCGACCGAATCGTTTCAAGCCAATACCTTGATCGGTCAATCCGACACCGTCATCTTGTTCGATGGTGGCAGCCTTGGCAACCCGGGCAAAGGCTATGGCAGTTACGCGTTAAA
>JBGQGR010000362.1:0-4097 GCA_041497495.1 Anaerolineae bacterium
CGCAGGACAGCCGCGTCATATTTTCCCGACGGATAGGCCATGAAATGGATCGGCTGGCCGGTGTGCGCCTCGATCGTTTGGCGGCCGCCGACGATTTGAAACACAAGATATTGAAACGATCGATTGCGCAGGTCAACATGATCGCGGCTGTGCAGTTCGATGTCCATGCCGCTGTTACTGAGTTCTTTGACCATGTCCCACGTCATGTAATTCGGGTTGCCGTTATCGATCGGGCCGGACAAAATAAAGAACGTGCCGATGAAACCGTACTTCTTCAAGATCGGAAACGCGAATTGATAATTGTCGATGTAGCCATCATCGAAGGTGATCACCACCGGAGTAGTCGGCAAGGGCTCACCCTTCTGCAAGTAGGCATACATCTCTAACAGCGTGATGCTATGATAACCCTGCCCGGCTAGCAAGTTCATCTGCGCGTCGAATTTTTCCGGCGGCACAGACAGGCCTACTCGCAGCGAATCCGTCGGCGAGGGCGGCGCAGAGATATAATGGTACATGAGGATGGGCACATTCATACTGCGTGTCACGCTATCCGAAGCCGGATGCATAATTACCACTTTTGTTGGCGTAGGTGTGATCGATGGAATGGGCGTCGAAGTTGCAACGGGCACTAACGTCGGCGTCGCGGGCGGCGGCAAAGTTGGTGTAGCGGTCGGTCGCGGAGTTGAAGTGGGTTTGCGCGTCGAAGTGGCGACGGGCAACACGATCGAAGCATCGGCCGGTGCAGCGGCAATGCCGGATTGCCAAACCGCGAAGATCAGTAGGATGCACGGCACACAGAGAATCTTCAATAATCGACCGAACATGCGCGCAGCTTACCTTAGCCTGCACAACGTGTCAAGCATATGAACGAACCGATCGTCTCCACTCGCGCGTGGCGCGTAACGCTCGTCGCTTTGATCGCAACGCTGACGATCCCGATCTTGATGGCGACCTGGATCGCCACGCAAGGATCACCCGCCGCCCAAAATGAATTGTGGCGCGGCTTTGACGATCGCTGGGCTATCAATTCCGGATCGATTGTCGGCGATCAGTGGCAGGTGCAGCTGATCACCAACTCGATCGGTTTAGCCCTCCATCCGATCGATCTAGCGGCCTTCACGTTTCAAGCGCGAATAACCACCCGTGATCCCAATGCGGCCACCGGCTTAATCATTAACGCGCAAGATCGCAGTAACTTCATCGCGTTTTTGATCAGCGGCGACGGCTACATCAGCCTGCGTGAGAAACGATCGGGCCAGTGGATCGATCGAGAGCCGTGGCGCGCCTGGCCGCATGTCCGGCGCGACGATCAAGCGAACGTACTGCGCGTGGAGTGTGAGCCCAATCGATGTATATTCTTTGTCAATGACGAAGTCACTTTGCAAGAAAACGCTTCTCGATCAAACAACGGCGTCGGTTTGATCGCCTATCCGATCGGGTTAAAGGATCAACCTGCCACCGTCGTCTTCGATCAGATCAGCGCCGTCCGATTATTCGACCCCTAGGGGCGCCGGGCAAGCGCCGGATCTCATTTGACAATTGCAATTGGCAGGGGTATTCTTGCTTAGTGTTGAACGCATAACGCTGCAAGAAGGAGGCGGAATGTTTGATGATCTCCGGCAACAATCGGCCACACCGATCCAAGAGGATGACGACCTGACGCATGAATCGCTGATCGAGCGCATGCCTATCTTTAAGCAGATGACGCCGCAACAACGTTTCTTGATTGCCCTGTTGTTGTTTTTCAATGTCGTCGTGCTGGGCTGCGGCTGTTTGCTAGCCGCCGGCAAAGTGGTGCCTTAAACCGCACTGGCTGCATTTCAATCTCAACACTCGCCTGATAAAAATGAGCGAAACGATTCTAGTCATTGAAGATGATCCTTTGCAAGCTGATGTCGTCAAACAGTTGTTGGCGCACCATGGCTTTACACCCATCATTGCCACCGACGGCGTGGAGGGCCTGCGCCGCTTATATGAGACGCAGCCGGATCTGGTGGTACTTGATTTGATGCTGCCCCTGATGGATGGTTGGGAAGTCTGCCGGCGCATTCGCGAAATGTCCACGGTGCCCATCGTCATCATGTCTTCACGCAGAAGCGACGAAGAGAAAATCAAAGGCCTGCGTCTGGGCGCCGATGATTACATCGTCAAGCCGTTCAATCCACAGGAATTAGCGGCGCGAATCGGCGCGGTGTTGCGCCGCACACACATGCCGCCACCAACCAAACCCGCAGTTTTGCGTTTTGCCGGAGGCGATCTCATCATCGATCCCGAGAATCCCACGGTCATCATCGACGGACGGTCGTTGGAACTCACACCCACCGAGCATCACATCTTGTTGTTCATGGCCCAGCGGCCGGGCCAGATTGTGTCGGTTGAAGAAGTCTTCGCCACGATCTGGGGTTTCGAGAGCAAAGCGAACATCAACAACGTCAAATGGTACGTGTGGCGTCTGCGCCAAAAAATGGAAGGCGACGACAAAACTCCCCGTTTCATTTTCACCGAACGCGGCTTGGGCTATCGCTTCACCACAGTGTAGAATCTAAGAGGCTTAGTCCGCCGTATCTCTCCATATGCCTCAAACTATCTTAGCCATCGATGATGATCCGGCCCAAATCAGACTCATTCAAATGACGCTGATGGCCGCGAATTACCACGTCTTCTCGGCGTCAAATGGCGAAGACGGCGTAAAGCTGTTTGAAGCCCATCAGCCGGACTTGGTGGTCTTGGACGTGATGATGCCTGTCATGGACGGCTGGGAAGTGTGTTATCGTATCCGCCAGACTTCCACTGTGCCGATCATCTTTCTGACGGCCCGCCAGACAACCGATGATAAAGTTAGCGGGCTGAAGATCGGTGCGGACGATTATCTGATAAAGCCTTTTCATCCCGATGATCTATTGGCGCGCGTCGAAGCGGTGCTGCGTCGAACCTATGGACCACGTCAACCCTTATCAGATTTACTGCCAGCCGGGCCGGACATCCTGATCAATCGCGCCCGGCGCGAGGTGTTTGTGCGGGGAAGCGTCAAACCGATGAGGCCTACGGAGTTTGCACTGTTGGTCTTGCTGGCTGAACGCGCAGGTGAAATAATAAGCGCTACCCAAATAACGACGGCGCTAAACCTTGGTCAGGAGCGCAGCGCTGAGCGGGTGAAGTGGCATATTTGGAAGTTGAGAAAATCGATCGAGGTTGATCCGGATCACCCGTCGATCATCGTGACGGATGCCGGTCAGGGTTATCGCTTAATCAATTGATCGGCGGCCCATAAGCCCGTGCGAGTGCAGCCAAGGGTTTTTGGTCGATGTGGTACGATGACCCGCATGTCCATTCGAAAATACTGGATCGCGTTGCTCGCCATCGCGCTTGCGGCTTGTGCGTCACCCGATCGATCTCCCACACCCGAGCGTTCATCAACACTGATCGAAGCAACCCCCACTCTAAGACCTGCACCCTCGATCACATCTCCGCCGACTCCATCGCCCGTGCCCAAACCCGATATCGGCGTGCAAGGACAATTTATCGGACCAGAGGGCGATCAAGGTGTTGAGCAAGCCGCGAACCTTGGTGTTGGTTGGATCAAACAGCAAATCGACTGGAACTCGATCGAATACGCGCGCGGGCTGTATCGCTGGGCTGAACTCGATCATCTCGTTATGCAGGCACAACAGTATGATCTGAAAATCTTGTTCAGCGTTGCGCGCGCTCCAGGTTTCAGCCGACCCGAACCGATCGAAGAAGACGGCCCGCCCAGCGACTTCTCGATCTTTCATGATTTCATGCATACGATCTCCTCGCGCTATCAGGGTCGAGTAGGCGCTTACGAATTGTGGAACGAGCCAAATCTTGCGCGTGAGTGGCGCGGACTCGATTTAAGCGCAGAGAAATTCGTGGACTTGATCAAAGCAGGTGCGCAGGGCGTACGCGAAGGCGACCCCGACGCGATCATCATTAGCGGCGCGCCCGCCGTGACCGGCATCGACGATGGCATCAATGCGATCGATGATCGAAAATTCTTGAGGGCAATGATCGACGCAGGCGTTGGCGATCTTGTCGACGCGATCGGCGCGCATCCGTATGGCGCAGCGAATCCGCCC
>JBGQGR010000363.1:0-4094 GCA_041497495.1 Anaerolineae bacterium
ACGCTATTTGCGCAACTCGCGCGGCGCGATCATCTACGAAGGCACAAGTGAGATTCATCAGCTGATGCAGGCGGGTTATGCGCTGGGCTATCGAGAAGATGGCGAGCTAAGATGTGAATTGCCCGCTTATGATCCGAAGGTGTGGCAGGAGTAGAATTAACCGCAAAGCACGCAAAGAACGCGAAGAAACATTCTGTCATTTCGAGCGAAGCGACACCTAGCGGGCCACCGATGCTACAGTGGAGCCTCGGGAACGGCCGAAATCTCTATTCAAGTATACTCACGATACTAACTGTGATAGAGATTCCTCACTACGTTCGGAATGACAGCAACTATTTGCCATCAATAGATTTGTGGTCATCCAGATAAAAACCGCATGCTATAATTGCGTTCGGCATTGAGCGATATGCTATAAGCCATTCGCAATCTGCCATCCGCAATCATTTTCAGGAGGTCACATTGAACATTATCGTCTGCACCAAGCAAGTCCCCGATACCGCGGCGACGCTCAAGGTCGATGAAGGATCGAACGTGAGCTGGGGAGACGCGCCGCTGGTCATCAATCCGTGGGACGAATATGCGATCGAAGAAGCGCTCCGTTTGAAAGAGAAGCACAGCGGCAAAGTCACTGTGCTGTCGATCGGACCGGAGCAGGCCAAGGAAGCGTTGAAGCAAGCGGTAGCCATGGGCTGCGATGAAGCGATCCTCGTGTGGGATCAATCGCTTGATGGCAGCGATACACTCGCAACGAGTTACATTCTCGCCCAAGCGATCAAGAAGATCGGCGACGTCGATGTCGTGTTCTTCGGCAAGCAGGCGATCGATGGCGATACCGGCTTGATTCAAGGCGGCGTCGCTCGACGGTTGGGCTGGCCACTGCTGTCGTTTGTGTCGAAGATCGATGCACTCGATCCGGCGGCGAAGACGATCGAAGTCGATCGTTTGGTGGAGCAAGGCCATCAAAAAGTTTCGAGCAAACTGCCGGCGATCATCAGCGTGGTCAAAGAGATCAACGAGCCGCGCTATCCATCGTTCATGAACATCCGCAAAGCCAGCAAATTGCAAATCCCCACTTGGGATGCGGCCTCGATCGGTGTGGAAGCAAACAAAGTCGGTCGAGCGAATGCCGCGGCGCAGTGGACGAAGATCATGCCTCTGCCCGCACGCAGCGGCAATGTCGACATGATCGGCGGCGATTCACCGCAAGCGATCGCGTCGGCGTTGGCGGAGAAGTTGTTGGCGGAGAAGGTCATCTGATCAGTGATGCTCAAGATGGAGCGCCAGCTCCATCGATAAAACAGCGGAGCTAACGCTCCGCCTTGAGCAAAGGAAAACACTATGACATACAACATTCTTGTTTGGATCGAATCCTTCAAAGGACACGTGGCCGGTCTTTCATACGAAGCATTAGGCGAAGCGCGTCGATTAGCCGACGGTGGCATGGTCACCGCCGCCGTCTTCGGCGAAAACGCCACCTCGATCGCGAATGAAGCGATCACACTGGGCGCCGATAAAGCGATCGTGTGTGAAGATGCCTCATTGAATGATTTTCGCGCCGAACCATGTACTGCGCTGCTGGCAAAGATCGCGATCGATCTCAAGCCCGATGTGATCATGGCCGGCGCATCGACCCGCGGACGCGATCTGGTCAGCGGCTTGGCCGCTGAGTTGGAAACCGGCACAATCGCGGATTGCACGGCAATCGAAATAAAGGACGGACAGATCGTCGTGACGCGGCCAGTCTTCGCGGGCAAGTTGCTGGCGACCGTGATCGTTCCATCGAAGCGACCGATCATCATTACCACTCGATCGCGTGCGTTTGCCATGCCAACTGCTGATAGTGCGCGTAAGGGCGAAGTAACAAAAGTGAATGCGGTAATGAGCGAAGATCAAATCATCAGCAAAGTCACCGGCTTCGAAGTTGAAGGTGAAGGTGAAGTCAGCCTCAACGATGCGCGCATCATCGTCTCGGGCGGGCGCGGCGTCGGCGGACCGGAAGGCTTCGCGCCGATCACCGCCTTGGCGAAAGCACTCGGCGCGGCCGTCGGCGCCAGTCGAGCGGCAGTCGATGCGGGCTGGATTCCGTACGCGCATCAAGTCGGCCAGACGGGCAGGACCGTGGCGCCCGATCTGTACATCGCCTGCGGCATCAGCGGCGCGATTCAACATCAAGCCGGCATGCGCACCGCCAAAGTGATCGTCGCGATCAACAAAGATGCCGAAGCGCCGATCTTCAAACTCGCCCGTTACGGCGTCCTCGGCGATCTGTTCCAGATCGTTCCGGCGTTGACGGAAGAATTCAAGAAACGGCTCGGCAAGTAGCATGGTGAAATGAATTAACCACAGAGAGACAGAAGCACAGAGAATAATGTTTTTCTCTGCGCCTCAGTGCCTCCGTGGTATTATTGTCTAACTTCTTGACTCACCACCTCGCTGTCTCGCTCATTTGCACAATCATCGCTCTTCGGGCATAATCAAACTCGATGCGCTCACCTGATCAAATCTTCATATCCAAACCGGGCTCAAATCTCCCGCCGATCATTCACCGCAGCGTCACGCTCAAAGTCGATCTGCGTGCGGTGGCTGCCTTCGGCGGCGCCTTGATCATTCTTGGCGGACTGCTGCCGTGGGTCTCGCCGTTGTTCGCCCAAATCGATCGATTCGTCAACGCCGATTCGTTGATCGGCGGTTGGCCGCTCATCGTTATCGGTCTGCTCGCAATTATCACCTTATTTGTGCCGCATTTCAAAATACCGCGCGTGAGTTTACCCGCTGCCGCCTTCGGCTTCGCCGCCGGGCTGTTGGCTCTCGCCAGCGCCTTCAACACGATCGGGTTACAGCAAATCTCGATCGGCAATCAATCGATCTCGCCGCTCTCCGGCATCGGCCTCGGCGTGTTCTTGACGCTGGCCGGATCGATCATCGCCGTCATCGCCGGACTCGCGCCGCAGCCGATCGGATCGATCGAGCCCGCGCGCGCTGAAATTAAATTGTGGCAGTCGTCATCGGCCATCCTCGCTTCACTCTGTGTGGTACTAGCGTTAGGCGGCATCATGCTGGGCTGGTGGTTGGGCAATGGCGCGCTGCTCGGCATCGTCACGCCCACGCCGCAATCATTTAATGCCAACGTCATCGGCACGCCGCTGATCAACATTCAAGTGAATCCGTTGGCAACTTTCACAGCCACTCCATTTGGGCAACCGACACCTGTTCCTGAACCACCGACCGTTATGCCGCTGGCCGTTGCACCGTCGCCGACCGCAGCGCCGCCGCCCACATTTGAACTACCGACCGAGACGCCCACTGAGACGCCAACGCCTTCGTCCACACCGCCGGAATCGATCATTCCTACGCCTTAACTGTTCGATCTGATCCTCAACGCGATGAGGTGTATAATCGCAGCGATGAACACTCGTCTCGCGCAACGCCTGCGTGCGGCTCTCGCTGAACCCGACCGACGGCTGCTCGATCAAGCGGCCGCACTCGCCACCCAATTAAAACGCCCGCTGTATCTCGTCGGCGGCCCGGTGCGCGATCTGTTGCTCGGCCAATCCATACAGGATTTCGATTTAACCGTAGAAGGCGATGCGATCGATCTGGCGCAGCGGCTGGCGAAAAAATTGCGCGGCTCGATCAAAACCCACGATCGATTTGGCACCGCGAAATTGATCCTGACAACCCGATCGGCCCGCACTGCGCCACGCAGTGGGGCAAGTGTCGATCTGGCGACAACGCGCACGGAAACCTATGCGCAGCCCGGCGCACTGCCCGATGTGACCCCTGGTAATCTTCAAAGCGATCTCATCCGCCGCGATTTCTCGATCAATGCGATGGCGATCCGTTTGGACAGCGATCGCTTCGGTGAATTGATCGATGTGTATCAAGGCGCTGCTGATCTGAAACGCGGCCGCGTGCGGGTGCTGCATGCTCAAAGTTTTACGGACGATCCCACGCGGATTTTTCGCGCGGCGCGTTTCGCTCAACGTTTTAACTTCAAGCTCGATGACACCACGTTGAAACTCATGCCCGCCGCACTACCGATCATCGATCGCGTTAGCGGCGATCGCTTGCGCCGCGAGTTTGAAGCGATCTTC
>JBGQGR010000364.1:0-4081 GCA_041497495.1 Anaerolineae bacterium
CGCCGACTTGCATACCGACGAGACCTTTATCCCAACCGGGAATCACTTGACCCGCACCCAACGGAAAGTCGAAAGGCTGCTTGCCATACGATGAATCAAAGACCGTGCCGTTTTCAAGTGTGCCGGTGTAGTTGACGGTCAAGGTATCGCCCACTTTGGCGGCCACACCAGTGCCGACGACGATATCTTCAATCTTCACTTGCGGCGCCGGCTTGACGCTAATAAGCTCGACAATGAAAGTGAGGGTGGAATTTGCTGGAATCGGACCATTGGCCTGACTGCCGTACGCCAGACTCGGCGGAATGACTAACTTGCGAGTGCCGCCGATCTTCATCGAGCCAACACCTTCGGTAAAACCCGGAATGACTTGATCGAGCGGAAATTCAACCGGCCCACCATGCAGACGCGAGGCATCAAACACCGTGCCGTTGTCCAATGTGCCGGTATATTGAACGGTTACGTAATCGGTGGCGGCGGGCGTGGCGCCAGTACCGACGACGATATCGGCGTACTTGAGTCCGGACGCAGTTGTGGTCAAGTTATCATTGCCTGAGGATGCTGGTTGATTCGGGACAGCAGTGGCCACACTCGGCAATGGCGTGGCTGCAGACGATTGACAAGCGGCTGCGCCAATCATTAAGAGGCCAATCAGCGCGATCCAAATTTTGCGATTCATAAACTTGGTCCTTTTAATTTATTTTGGTTTAGCCAAGGCCGGTAATCATAGCACACCGCCGCATATTCAGCGAGACGATACTTGATCGTTCTGTCGCAGCAACGCCGCGCGCAGCGTTAGCACTTGATCGATCGGCGTAAACGGAAAAGTGAACCGATGATCACTGCCGGTCACTTTGACGATCATTTCGGGCTGCTTGCCGGATCGCACGCTGACATCTTCGATCGCGGCCAAACGCACCCGGTAGTTATCACCACCGACGAGTTGATCGAGCAGCATTAGATCGATCTGCGTTTCGTTCGATTGGATCTGTGCGACTGATCGATCATTCGACGCGTCTGCCACCACGCGCTGGGTCGCTTCGTCAAGCCGATAGTGCTTCAGCGCCCCGATCGATCCGGTGTGAATAATGTACAACGCCGCATCGCTCAGCACCAGCGAATAGACTTTGCGCGCGCCGAAACCGGCGGATCGGATCACTTTATCAAGCCGAGTGTTCATCGAATCACCTGGGCCAGAATCCACAACAGCGCAGCCGCAAAAGCAGCCGTCATTGAGACGGGCCGCGTGAAGAAGCCAGCCTCCAGCCACCCCGCTGGCACTTTACCCTCGGCTGGAACTTCATCGAGATGAAAATATTGCGCTTCGTCGAAATTTGAAATCACGCGGCGGCGCGATCGGCGCATCAGCCGGGCGGGCGCGGCGCAGATCAAATACACAAAATACTGAACGGGTGCAACACAGATCAGCCAAGCCAAGGCGACAAGTGTGAACAATCCCGCAAAGACGATCGTGATCAGTGCATCGAAAAAATCCATCAACGCTTGAGCGGCACGCCACACCGCGCTCCAAGGCGCA
The DNA here is from genome assembly GCA_041497495.1 of Anaerolineae bacterium. Classification (GTDB taxonomy): domain Bacteria; phylum Chloroflexota; class Anaerolineae; order Fen-1058; family Fen-1058; genus JBGQGR01. The sequence goes on from JBGQGR010000364.1 coordinate 1,535, forward strand.
AGCGCCGATCGGGTTTCAGCGCGGGGCGTCAACGGCTGCTGGGGGCGACGCATGATCGATCCGAAAACATAGATCGGCAGGCCGATCAAATACAGGCAAGCGCTGATATACAAAAACGGATGCGCGGATACCAGACCTTTGATCTTATTCAGATCGCTCCATGCCAGCGTCACAAACGCGAAGCCCAAGCTAATGAACGTACCACTATGTAGATACCACGGCAGGTAATCGAGGCTTAACACCGTACGGAACAGCCAAGTATCGATCGCCACGAGCGCGATGATTAACGTGAGGCCGATCAGAGCAGACACCAGTAAGCGTTTAGTATTCATTGGTTGTCTTTCACTTAAGAATATCGCGCAGCGCAATGAGCAAACGATCGACGTTGTTGGCTGAATTATAGGCTTGAATCGAAACGCGGATCCACTGGCGATTGTCCCAGGCGACAAGCGGTATTTCAATCTGATAACGTTCAAACAACTTGCCCTGGGTGCTGACCGGATCGCAGGGCAGCAGCGGTGCTGTGAGCATTTGTAAATCATGTGGGTACGAATCCAAGTTTAACGCGGCGAGTCCACACCATTCGGTGATCCGCCGCTGCGCTTCATGCGCCAACGATCGGCATTCGCGCTGAACCTTCGCCCAATCATGCTGCGCCATAAATTCGATCGCAGTAGGTGTGGCGAGGTAAGCGGCATAATCGCGCGTGCCTAACCATTCGTGATGATCGATGAACATCGATCCGCTTGGGTTATCACTTTCATAGCCCCAACTCACAATTAATGGCTCCACCAAATGCTGGCGGTCTTTGCGCGCATACAAGAAGCCGCTGCCCTTGGGCGCGCACATCCACTTGTGACAATTGCCGGAATAAAAATCCGCATCGATTGTTTTCAAATCAAGTGGAATTTGTCCCGGCGCGTGTGCGCCATCGATGATGGTTAGAATGCCAGCTGATCGAGCGCGTCTGCAAATTTCCTCAATAGGAAAGAGCAGCGCCGTGGGTGAAGTGATGTGGCTTAGGAAGATCATCCGCGTCCGATCGGTTACACGCCCCCACATCGATTCACTAAATTGATCATGTGACTCTAACGGATCAGGTAATTGATGATTGATGTAAGTGGCACCGGCTTTGCCGCATAGAAAGCGCCACGTTCGATCGAGCGCGCCGTATTCGTGATTCGTCGAGAGGACTTCATCGCCGGGCTTGAGCTGCAACGATCGAGCGACCACATTCAAGCCTGTCGTCGCATTCGAGACGTAGACAACTTCATCCGGTTGTACGTTCAAGTAAGCGGCTAGCGGCTCACGCGCGGCGCGCATGAGATCGTTGAAACGGCGGCCCAAAAATTCCACCGGCTCGCGTTCGAGTTCCAGCTGCCACGCTTGATATTTTTCGAAAACAGATCGTGGTGTTGCGCCGAATGATCCGTGATTTAGGTAAATAATATTGGGGTCGAGCAGGAATTGATCGCGAAGAGAATTCGTTGATGACAAGCATAACCTCGCTGGATAACATCTTGCGCGCTCATTCAATCGCCGGGCAGATTATACTCCACTTCGATCACAGCCCGCTCGGGCCACGCCCAACCGATCGGGTTGCGCACCCACCCGCTTGATTTCTCGATCGGCACAAGATCGCATATAATCTACGCATCCTCAATCGACAAGGAGACTACTATGCGTCACCCTCGAAAGTCAGTAGCTGTTTCAATGTTGATTCTCATGCTGTTGATCACTTTGGTTGCTCCCGCCTCGGCTGGTGGCACAACCAACAATTCGAATAAGCCGACGTGGTGGGAGAAGTATCAGTATCTGCTTAAGAATGGGCCGATGGATTGCAAAGCGGCAAACGTTTCAGTGACAGTCGGTTCGAACGTCGATATGTCCAATGAGTGCGGGCCGCAAAGCGAGACATATATCACGCTGAATCCAAATCAGCCCAAGATGCTGGCCGCTGGATCGAATGAGATCTTCCGCCTGCCGATGCGCGGCTACTATTCAACCGACAACGGCAGCAGTTGGGGCGCGCTCGATCTGCCATTGCCGCCGCCGCTGCAAGGCACGAACGATACCGACTTTGGATCAGATCCGTCACTGGCCTTTGATTCAAGCGGCAATTTATACTACAGCTATATTGTCGTTTTCTTCGGGAACGGTTACGGAGTCAACGGCACGGAGATGGCTGTGGCTAAATCGACTGATGGCGGCAAAACCTATCCGCAAGTCACTTACTTCTCGTTTGAAACCGGCAGCAATCACTTCAATGACAAACCGATGATTACGGCCGATACGAATCCCAACAGCCCATTCCGCGATAATGTCTATGTCGCATGGGACGCCGCCAGCGGTGGAACGATCGGCGGCGGAATTCGCTTGGGCACGTCAACTGATCACGGCGCTACCTTTAATGTCACCCGCGCCGATGATCCATCCGGCCCCGGCAAGTCGATTGCGGCAGTACCATTTGTCGGACCGAATGGCGAAGTCTACGTTGCGTGGAACGATTACAAAGCCAATGCGATCGTCTTCAATCGATCGTTTGAC
>JBGQGR010000365.1:0-4071 GCA_041497495.1 Anaerolineae bacterium
GCCCTCCCCCGATCAATCAGGGGAGGGGGCAGGTTAATCTATGAAGATTCTGTGTGTTGACATTGGCACGGGCACACAAGATATTCTGCTGTATGACAGCGACCAAGAGATCGAGAACTGTTTCAAGTTGGTGATGCCGTCGCCGACGATGCGCGTCGCGCGCGAAGTGAAGCAGGCCACGCGTGAGAGCCGATCGATCGTGTTGACGGGCGTGACGATGGGCGGCGGGCCGAGCCATTGGGCGGTGATGGATCACATCAAGGCTGGTCATACAGTCTACGCCACGCCCGAAGCCGCGCGCACGTTCGATGATGAACTCGACAAAGTCGAACGGATGGGCATCAAAGTCATTGGCGACGATGAAGCGCATCGATTGGACGATCAAGATCGATCGATCCGCCTGCGCGATTTTGACTTTGACATGATCCGATCGGCCTTTGAATCTTTCGGGCTTGATCTGAAACCCGATGGGCTGGCACTGGCCGTGTTTGATCACGGCAATTCGCCGGCCGATTATTCGGATCGTCAATTTCGCTTTGATTATCTTGAAGAGCGGATTCGCGCTGAAAATCGATTGTCGGCCTTTGCTTACAAACGCGGCGATCTACCTGAGCATCTAACTCGCTTGCAGGCCGTTGAAGATACCGCCGACTTCGATGGTGAAGTGTTGTTGATGGACACTGCGCCTGCGGCGGTGCTTGGCGCGTTGCTCGATCCGCAAGTGGCTGAGCACGATCAATTGATCGTCTCGAATGTCGGCAACTTTCACACGCTCGCGTTTCGATTGGGCGCGAAAGGGATTGAAGGCGTGTTCGAGCATCACACGGGCGAGATTAACTTACAGCAACTGGATGAGTTCATCGATAAGTTAGCCGATGGCACTTTACAGCATCGTGAAGTGTTCGACACGCAAGGCCATGGGGCGCTGATGTTCGATCGAGAACCGATGAAGCCTGATCGGTTTGTCGCGATCGTCGGGCCGCGTCGATCGATCATGCGATCGTCCAAACATCGACCGTATTTCGCCGTGCCGTTCGGCGATATGATGATGGCGGGCTGCTTTGGTTTATTGCGTGCCTACGCCGATCGATTTCCGAATCGCGCCGAGATTATTTTGGATTCGCTGCGCGGCTCGATGCGTCCCGCGCCGTGGGAATTACTGTAGGGCAATTTGCCAATTTGCCTTACCAGTTGCGGCAGTCAATCGGATATGCTAGACTATCATCATAATGGATCTGATCAACCTCTCCGATTTTGAAACTCAGGCGCGCGACAAATTGACTCAGCTGGCGTACGACTATTACGCTAGCGGCGCGTGGGACGAAATTACTCTCCGCGAAAATCACAGTGCGTACGATCGGATTAAGCTGTATCCCCGCATGTTGATCGATGTCAGCCAGCGCGATCTGACGACAACCATCCTCAATCAAAAAGTATCGATGCCCATCCTCATCGCGCCGACGGCGTTTCATCGGCTAGCTCATCCTGAAGGTGAAATCGCCACAGCGCGCGCCGCGAGTGCGGCCGGCACGATCATGACCTTGAGCACGTTGTCGAATTCGGCAGTGGAAGAAGTCGCGCAGGCCGCGAACGGATCGCTCTGGTTTCAATTGTATGTTTACAAAGATCGCGGCGCAACGAAAGATTTGGTGCAGCGCGTTGAAGCGGCAGGCTGCAAGGCGTTGATGCTGACGGTTGATGCGCCGCTGTTGGGCCGCCGTGAGCGCGATGTCCGCAATCGATTTCAACTGCCGCCCGGTTTGTCGGTCAAGAATATGACAGCCGCGGGCATGCATGAAGTTGCCGGGGACGAAACCGATTCGGGTCTCGCTGCGTATGTGTCCAAGTTGATCAATCCGGGGATGACGAGGCGCGATGTCGAATGGTTGAAATCGATCACGCGTTTGCCGATCTTGATCAAAGGCATTCTGCGCGCCGATGATGCACTCAAAGCGATCGATAGCGGTGTAGCGGGTATTGTGATCTCCAATCACGGCGGACGCCAACTTGATACGGCTCCAGCCACGATCGAGGCGCTGCCGAAGATCGCGGAAGCAGTTAACGATCGAATTGAAATCTTGATCGATGGCGGCATCCGGCGCGGCATCGATGTGCTCAAAGCGATCGCGTTAGGGGCGAAAGCGGTGTTGATCGGGCGACCGATCTTGTGGGGCTTGGCTGTCGATGGCGAGCAGGGCGTGTCGCGTGTGTTGAATTTGCTGCGGGCGGAATTCGATCTGGCGATGGCGCTATGCGGCTGTCGATCGATCGCAGACATATCCAGTGATTTATTAGGCTGAGGTTACGCCGCCTGCTGTCATTTCGAGCGTAGCGAGAAATCTCACACGACAATCACGCGAGATTTCTCGTCGCAAAAAGCGCTCCTCGAAATGACACTGCGTAAGATGATTTATTAGGCTAAGGGAAGATTCAAAAAATTCGAGTGAAGGAATGGTATGAGTGCTTTAAAAATCGGTGAAATAGCGCCAGATTTTGAACTGGCGGCGACCGGTAATCGCCAGATCAAGTTGAGCGATTATCTAGGCAAGAAAAATGTGGTGCTGGCTTTTTATCCATTCGCGTTCAGTCCGGTGTGTAGTTTGCAGCTGCCCGGCTTGCAGGAGCGGCTCAACGAGTTTCATCAATACAATACGGAAGTGCTCGGCATCAGCGTCGACAGCAAACACAGCAATATGGCCTTCGCCGATCATCTGCACCTGCACTTTCCGCTGCTCAGCGACTTCGAGCGCAAAGTGACGCAGGCCTTCGGCGTCATGCGTGAAGGCGGCTTTGCCGAACGAGCGACATTCGTGATCGATCAGCAGGGCAAGATCGTTTACTCGCACGTGAATACAATAGACGAAGTGCCGGACAACGCGCCGGTGTTTGAAGTGCTGCGACAGTTGAATTAAAAACCCCCACCCTGGCCCTCCCCCGCGATGGAACTGCACATCGCAGGGGAGGGGATGAAGAGGAACTCATGCTCACCACAGTTGAGAAAATTCTTTTCACGCTGTTAGCATTAGGATCGTTATACGCCGCGATTCGCGCGATCGATCGGATTGTACGGATCATCCGGCGCGGATCAGGTTCGTTGGCGACGGATCATTTTATCGCCCGATTGGTTAACGCGACGATCGTGTTCGTCACCATGAAGACGGTCGTGAAGAGGCGACCATTAGCCAGCCTCGCGCATCTGTTCGTTGCATGGGGCTTTACTTTTTATTTGCTGGTCAATATCAGTGATGGCTTAGAAGGTTTTGGTTTCGTTTTATTCGGACAAGATACTATTGGCAACCTTTACCGTCTCGTTGCTGATCTATTGACGGTCGGCGTGCTGGTTGGCATGGTCGCGTTGTTGATCCGACGGGCGCTGCGCGGCCAAAAGATTTTTGGTTTCAATAAGAATACGTTGCTTCATCCCAAAGCCTCGTTCGGAATCAAGCGCGACTCGCTCATCGTTGGCGCGTTCATTTTGTTCCATGTTGGATCGCGTTTTTTGGGTGCGACTGTCCGCATTGCAACTTTCAATGCCAGTGGTATGCAGTACCAACCCGGCGGACTAGCCTCGATTCAATTAGGCGATCCCTGGCAGCCCTTTGCGAGCGCACTTGCGAATCTTTTCATATCGAAGGCTCATGTCTATCCGTGGTGGACCGGCCCGTCGTTCGAAACACTATTTTTCTTGGAACATCTCTTCTTCTGGTTCGCCCTCGGATCGATCTTGCTGTTCGTCCCCTACTTCCTCTATTCAAAACACATTCATATCTTCATGGCGCCGCTGAACTTCATGCTCAAGCCGGAGCGCAAATCGATCGGGCAGCTGGACAAGATCGATTTCAACGATCAATCGATCGAGGTGTTCGGCGCATCGAAGTTGGAGCAGATGACGCAGACGGCGCTGCTCGATGCATACGCATGTATCATGTGCAATCGCTGTCAGGATGTGTGCCCCGCGAATGCGACTGGCAAGGTGCTATCGCCGTCGGCGTTGGAGATCAATAAGCGCTATCAACTCAATCAAGAAGGTTTTTCCTTAGCCTCTGGCAAGGAATCATCTTCGACGCTCAC
>JBGQGR010000366.1:0-4066 GCA_041497495.1 Anaerolineae bacterium
ATACACGATTCCTCACCCCGTTCCAAACTGTCGATCGCCCGCATCGCCGAGACCGGGTACAATGTAGCCAATGTTGTTGAGATGATCGTCGATCACTGCGACATGGATCGGTACGTCGGGATGATCGCCGGAAAGTTTCTTGATACCTTCGGGTGCGGCCAACAAGCCTACATACTTGATCTTCTTCGCGCCCCACTTCTTCAGAATATCGATCGTGGCCGAAGCCGAGCCGCCCGTTGCCAACATCGGATCGAGCACGAGGCAGACATCGACCGTCGGCGCGATTGGCAATCGGTTGTAATAAGACACCGGCTTCAAAGTTTTTTCATCGCGAAACAAACCAATGTGCCATACTTCGGCAGTGGGCATCATCTCCCACACGCCTTCGACCATGCCCAAGCCCGCGCGCAGCACAGGCACCAAACCAATCTTCTCCGCGAGTTCATAGCCATGCGCGTCGCCCATCGGCGTCGTCACTGTTTTGGGCGTGAGTCTGAGATCGGTCGTGGCTTCGTAGCACAACAAGATCGCCAACTCGCTCACGAGCTCACGGAATTTTTTCGGCTTCGTGCTGATGTCGCGCATCAAAGTTAATTTGTGTTGAACGAGTGGATGTTGGCTGACGTAGACGGACATGGGAAGCCTCCGCGCGGATAATGTGCGGTCGATTGTACTCTAGCAAGTGCGACTGCTAAGACAATGCCCACTATGGGCCGCTGTGCATTGTGGGCTGTCGGTACAACAGGTGTTATTGATGATTGTTCGCTCATGTAGTACCCCTATAACTATCGGCTAGACGTATGAGGATTGTAGTATATGCCGTGTGCAAATGCAATTCTCGCGCGTTCTGCCGGTTTGCCTGCATCGCAAACAAAACGCCCGGCGTTTGTCATTGCGCCGGGCGTTTGCATGATCCTGTATTTAGCGGGCTACCAACTCTTCGGGCGTGAATGTGATCCGCGCGTTATGTGGTGTCTCTATGGACTCTATCGATTGGCAGCAGTGGGACTGGTTATAGTCATGATTGGCGCGGTGATTCTCACTAAACCAATCCGGGGAGAACGAATTTTGACAGAACTGATTAATCTGTATATAATTCATATGTGAACAAAATGAGATCCCAGGTGAAACAACCGAGCGCGCTGCTGGAATCGCTTGCCCGAACGCAGCATCTCTATGCCGCGCGACTCGACGAGGCATTCGCCGCCATCGGTCTCTCTATGGCCAAGTTTGGCGTACTCAAAGTACTCGTCGAAGCGGGCGACCCGCTCCCCCTAGGGCAGCTCGCCGAGCGCCTCGCCTGCGTCAAGTCCAATATCACTCAATTGGTTGACCGCCTCGAAGCAGATGGTCTGGTTCAACGCGTGCCCGATGCGGAGGATCGTCGGAGCAAGCGGGCGGCAATCACGGTTGAGGGACGTCGCCGCTATCAGATTGGCACGAAAGCCAAATTGCAGGTTGAACAAGAATTGCTTCGCAGCCTCTCGCTTGAAGAACACGGGCAATTAGCAATGGTCCTCGAGAAACTGAGCTCACCGAAGAGGAGCTAATTTTTTTCACCATATAGTTCATAACTGAAATATACAGAGCAGGACAATTTCTCGGTTCCTTTGACAGATGCCGAAAACCTAGATTCGATTCGGATGGAGGAAAAATCATGTTGGTCGATATTGCATTGTTGATCCTGAGGCTTGTCTTAGGACTAATGTTCGTGGGACATGGCGCGCAAAAGCTCTTCGGCTGGTTCGGAGGGAGCGGCATGAAGGCCTGGATTCTTGGAATCGGCAGGATGGGGCTGCGCCCCGCGTGGTTCTGGGCGCTCGTTGCGGCGCTGAGCGAGTTCGGCGCCGGCGTGCTGGTGACGCTCGGACTCTTGAGTCCACTTGGCTCACTCGGGATCATCGCCGCGATGCTGATGGCAATTGTTCAGGTTCATTGGCCCAAAGGATTTTGGAACTCGAAGGGCGGAATCGAGTTCCCGCTCATAAATCTTGCGGTAGCGCTGGCGCTCGGACTGTTGGGTCCAGGAGCCTACTCGGTTGATGCAGTCCTGGGCATTGCACTGCCCGAGCCCATTACGCTCGTCGGTGGTCTGGCGCTGGTCATTGTGGGCGTGATCGCCGCGCTCATGAGTCGGTCATTACAACCCGCGCAAAATCCGCCACCCGTGCCTCGCAGCCGTTAGTGGACAGACTGCGTTAACTTTTGGCTTGCAGAAAACTATGAACGCGATTCCGATGGATGCGGCGCGCTGGCAGAGCGGACTCTCCCTCGATAAGTTCGTTGCCGCGATGAAAACGTATCACCCTGAAATGGCCCGACGTCTGCGCGAGGTGACGCTCGCGCAGGCGAACCGCGAGTTCTTTGCGAAGCTTGACGCGCCGATTCATGTGCTCGTGATGACCGAGGACTGGTGCGGCGATTCGCTAATGAATTTGCCGATCCTGGCGCGCATCGTCGAGGCATCATCGCGGATGGATTTGCAGATTTTCGTCCGCGCCGAATCACCTGAGCTGAAAGAGTACTACGCGGCGCAGGGGATCAAAGCGATCCCGGTCTTTACGTTCCTCGACGCCGCTTTCGACGAGGAGATCGGCACGTGGGTCGAACGCCCACAAGCCGCGCACGCCCGCCTCCACGAGTGGCTCGCCGCGCACTCTGAAATTGACGAACTGCGGCGAGATACAACTCTGAGCGACGCCGAGCGACGGCAGTTGCCCCGCGCCAAGCTGGGCGCCATGGTGATCGAGATGGAAACATGGTACGCCGACGAATGGCAGCAGGAGACAGTGAACGAGATCAAAGCATTGCTGATGCCGGTGGAGGCATTCAAATAAACAATCGGACGATTGAGAGGCAACGAACTCAATGCGGGTTAAACTGATTATTTACTCCGACTATGTTTGACCATGGTGTTATGTCGGCCAAGGTGTGGTCGAACGGTTAGAACGCGAACACAGGGTGGAAGTGGAATGGAAGCCATTTTTCCTCCGCCCCGATACGCCACCCGAGGGATTGCGCCTGTCACCCGAGTTGCGCGCGCGGCTCGCCAGCGCGAACGAACGGTTGAAGCAAATGGCACACACCGCCGGGCTGGAAATGGTTCAACCGGAGATTATTCCCAATTCGCGCCGCGCCCTCGAAGCCACCGAATTCGCGCGTGACCGCGGCAAGCATGAAGAATTCCACCTCGTCGTCTTTCGCAAGTTCTATGGCGAGGGCCAAGACATCAATCAGTGGACGGTGCTACGCGCAACAGCGGAAGAGGCGGGACTGAACCCGGATGAAATGCAGCGCGAGGTGGAGAGAGGCAAGTACCACGATGTTCTGGACGCCGAAATTGCCGAGGCGTACGCGCTGGGAATTACCGCCGTTCCAACCTACGTCCTCAACGACAAGTACGCGATTGTCGGCGCACAGCCCTACGAAGTATTCCAGCGCGTGTTGGCACGTCTCTCGGCAGAAGACAAAAAGGACGACAAAGTTGAAACCTAGCAAGAGCGGCTAATGAGTCTTGAAGCGGTTGTTTCTTGAACGTGGTAGAGGTCGCGGCGACGGCACGGGAATGAATATGTCGTGTCGTAGGAGGTTCAAATGCTGAACACGCTTGTCTGGTTGCAGAGTACGGGTTCAGTAAATACAGCCTTGTCGCCAAAGGGCGATGAGAATGGCCGGGAGCCAGGCTGCGTCGCCAACATCAGCACGCACGAACGGCGCAAACGGCTGCTCGGCGGCGTGATTCAATTCGCCATCAGCCTCGCTATCCTTGCTGCGCTCATTGCGCTGGGCACCGACCGTCTATGGCGGCTGCCGCTCTTCTTCCTTTTTTGGGGCGCGGCGTCGGGTTTTTTCAATGGCGCGATAAAACTTGAGTGGCTCTTGCCGCGCGAGGTTCGCGCAAGCTGGGCGAGAATGTGGAAAAAATAGACGATGCGTCTGAACTGGCGCAAGTGCGGCGGCAGGCGCGCCGTGTACAACTCAAAGCTTTGTTGGTTGCCATCCCACTAACGCTGATTGCGCTGGCGCTGCCGGTTCTGCCATAAGAATATCTGTTGACTCTGACGTC
>JBGQGR010000367.1:0-4063 GCA_041497495.1 Anaerolineae bacterium
AATAGTGGCCAGTTCACGCTCCGCTTTGAAATTGTGGCGTTTGCCATGTTGGCCGGTTATTGGCTGCGTCAGAATTATCACGGCCGCGTGAGTTCTTGGCTGCGTCAGCCGATGATCAGCGGGCCGCTGGCCGCGGTGGTCACGTGGCCGTTGATGCTGCTCGCATTCTACAGCTACATGCCGGGTGAACTGTTGCCCGCGCTCAATACAGCCTGGCTATTGTTCCTGAGCGGCTTTTGGCCCACGGTCGCTGCCGGCCTGATCGCCGGCGGTGCCGCCCAACTGGCGCAGGCTGTTATTCCAGCTTGGCGCTTGCCTCTGCCAGAGCCGCAATCACCGCCGTGGGCGCGCAGCCTGAATCGGCGCATGTTGTTCACCTTCATTCCATTTGGTGCGCTGCTGGTGATTGTGTTGGTGTATGCGGTCAGCGCGACGGCGTTGAGCGAGGCGCGGCAGCAGGCGATCGATCAAATGTCGCACGATGCGTTATCGGCTGCGCGTGAAGTTCCAAATTTCCTCACGATGGGTCAAGGTTTGATTCGCGAATTCAGCACCGACGATCGATTGAACAGCCCCGATCGAGCTGTGCGTGAGGCCCGCTTGGCCAGTGTTGTCCGCATTGGTCCGTTCTTTGATGAGCTACTGGAATTCGATGCAGCCTATCAATTGCTAGCTGCTTATAATCAAAGTCAACCATTGACGCCTGAAGAACAGGTGCTCATTTCGCGTACGCTGCTCACGGGCGCGCCGCAAACGAGCGGCGTCTTTCCACTGGGTAACGACAGCGCCATTTCGTTTGTGGCCGTGCTGATCGATCCGAATTCCGGCCAGCCACGGGGAGCAGTGTCAGGCCGCACGCGCATGCAGCGCAGCGTGATCATCAATCTGCTGCAAAAAAATTTGCAGAACACATTGGGCGCGGGCGTCGGCTATTTGGTGGACGGCACGAATCGCATTATCGTTCACCCCGATCCGGCATTGGTGCTGACGCCCTTTCTCTTTGCGTCCGATCTCAGCCCGACCACCGTCAAAGCGGAGGGCGGCCAAGCGTATGAAGATCACGCGCCAAACGGCGCGCCGCGCTTGTTGTTCGTTCAGCCGGTGGAAGGTACCGATAACTGGCGGGTCGTCATCGAATTGCCTTTTGATAAAGTTCTGCAAGTTGCTGCGGAAATTTTCAAACCACTGCTCGTGATCCTGTTGTTGCTGGGAATTGGGGCGACGGTGGCTCTATCGTATTTCACGCGGGCGATCACACGGCCGGTTCAGAAGTTGTCCGATGCGGCCGGCAACATCGCGCACGGCCAACTCGATCGGCCGATCGCGCCCAGCGGGCAAGACGAAGTTGGACAATTGGGCAGCGCGTTCGAGCAGATGCGGCAGAGCTTGAAAGGCCGCTTGGATGATCTCTCGTTGCTGCTGCGCGTGAGTCAAACTGTTTCGTCGTCGCTCGATCTGGAACGCGGTGTGCCGCCGTTGTTAAGCGGCGCATTACAAGCTTCACCGGCGCGCGTCGCGCGACTGGTGCTGTTAGGAGACAGTGGATCGCCCGAAGCGGTGTTGACCTCCACGGAAAGTCCAGCCCTGCCGACCGTCTTAGATAAAGCATTGGTGACGCTCACGGTACAAAACGAAGCGCCGCTGTTGATCGATAATGTGGCACGTGCTCGAACGCGCGCGGCGCTTGATGCCAATCTGATCGGACCGGGCATCAAAGCGATTGCTGCACTACCCGTTCGGCGGCAGACCAAACCGATCGGGGTGATGTGGCTCGGTTATGCGGAGCCGCACGACTTCACCGAATCGGAAGTGAATGTGTTGGGCACGCTCGCCGGCCAGGCTGCAGTGTTGATCGAAAATGCCAAGTTGTTCCTGGCTGCTGAAGGCGGGCGCCGGCGCTTGCAAGCCGTGTTGACCAGCACCAGCGACGCCGTTATCGTCACGGACAAAGAGAATCGTGTACTGCTGTGCAATCCAGCAGCCGAAGTTGCGTTCGGGCTGGCCGCGGGTTCAGCCATCGGTCAAGCGGCAGCGCAGGTCTGGCCGGATGCTGCGCTGGATCGATTGCTGCAATTAAAGGATGGCTCGCGTTCGGGCACGGAGGAAGTTGTCCTGCCGGACGGCCGCACATTGTTGGGCAGCGCCTCGGCGATCATCAGCGGCGACGGTCAGCTGAATGGCCGGGTGGTGGTGCTGCGTGACATCACGCACCTGAAAGAACTGGATGCGATGAAGAGCGAGTTCGTGGCCACGGTTAGCCACGATCTGCGCGCACCGCTGACTTACATGCGCGGTTATACGACGATGCTGCCCATGGTGGGCACGCTGTCGCCGAAGCAGCAAGATTATATGGAGAAGATCACGACCGGCATCGGGCAAATGACCGAACTGATTGACGACCTGCTGGATCTAGGCCGCATCGAAGCCGGGATTGGTTTAGTTCGCAAGACATGCTCGTTGGCCGATGTGGCGCGCAGTGTGGTCGATACGCTGCAGGGGCAGGCCAGCGCCCGTGGCATCTTACTCCAGACTGGAAAGTTGTCGCTGAAAACGATCGAGGGCGATCAAGGTCTGGTGCATCATGCGGTTATGAATCTGGTCGACAATGCGATCAAGTACACGACCAGTGGCGGCACCGTGACGGTCTCCGTCGATGAAGGTGATAACTACAGCGTGATCGCGGTGAAGGACAGCGGACTGGGTATTGCGCCGGGCGATCAGGCGCGCCTGTTCGAGCGGTTCTATCGCGTGAAGCGCCGCGAAACGATCGATATTAGAGGCACGGGCCTGGGGCTGGCGATCGTCAAATCGATCGCTGATTGGCATCACGGGCGAGTGTGGGTGGAGAGCCAGATCGGCGTTGGTTCGACGTTTTATCTGTTACTGCCCGTGAAAGTGCAGTAACACCGGGCAAAGACGAATATGCACCATGCATTTCTTCACAGCGCGCATTGACGAATCCACACACCTGTGCTAAAATCCTGGCTCGTTGCGTAGACTACAATTCAATATTGGATTAGTGTACGCTCCTTCCGCTCTCGGCAGTGTGAGCCTGAGGGCAATCCCATGGAAAGGAGAAATATGGCGAACACTCGCCCCTACGAAGTCACGTTTATTGTCCGACCGGACGTCGATGAAACCGGGCTGACCGGCGTCGTCGATAAAGTCAAGGGTTGGATCACCGCCAGCGGCGGCTCGGTTTCCAAGACCGATCTGTGGGGTCGCCGGCGTTTGGCATACCCCATCAAGAAGATGACGGAGGGCCAGTATGTTTTGTTGCTGGCCGATTTACCGGCGCAGTCTTTAGCCGGGTTGGAGCGCGATCTCCGACTCAGCGAAGAGATCCTGCGCTTTTTGCTGGTCCGCGCTGGCGAATAATTCTATTTCAGCAAGCGGGGAGGATCGCATGACACGTGGATTGAATAAGGTCATGATCATCGGCCGGCTGGGGCGCGATCCGGAAATGCGCTACACGCCGAGCGGCAAACCGGTGACGGTCTTCAGCGTGGCCGTGAATCGGACATGGACCACTGGCGACGGCGATCGGCACGAAGAGACCGAATGGTTTAATGTCGTGGCGTGGGGCAACCTGGCCGAAATCTGCAAGCAGCATCTGCATAAAGGCCAAACGGTTTACATCGACGGCCGGTTGCAAACCCGCAGCTGGAGTGATCCGGAAGGCAAGAAGCATTATCGAACTGAGATCGTCGCCAACGAAATGATCATGCTGGGCGATCGGCGTGGCGAGGGCGGCGAAGAACCGATCGGGGATTCACCTGCGATCGGGGAAGAAGAATTTCCGTTTTAGCGCGGGCGCGATCGATGGTACGCCCTGAAGGCTCTACCACAGGTTTAAGCCGATCGATCCACGCATCTTTGGAGGATAGTTATGGCTGATCTAGATAATCGAGTTGAATCTAGTTCTGGCGGAGCGCCGCCGCAGCGCCGGGCATATAACAGCGGCGGTGGAGCAGGTCGAACGGATCGACGCGGCGGCCAGGGTGGTGGTAGTGGCGGTGGTCGTTACATGGCGCGCCCCAAAGTCTGCCAGTTCTGCGTCGAT
>JBGQGR010000368.1:0-4063 GCA_041497495.1 Anaerolineae bacterium
ATATAACTACGTCTGGAAGACCGATAAGGCGTGGGCAGACACCTGCCGTCAACTTGTTGTAAAGTTCATCGACGGCACTTTCCACTACGCCAATTTCAAATTTATGAAATAGATGTCTGAGTTTGCTTGAATGAAGAATCGCTCCGCGCGATCGATCACGCGGGGCGATTTGTTTTGATCATTCGCTGACACACCGAAAACGCCGAGCGCTGAAGCGCCCGGCTGAAATTCTTGAAGCCGAGTGAACTCGGCTGGTTCAATAGTCGGCTTGAGCCGACTTAAAAATTTTTAGCCGGATTATTCATCATCCGGCATAACGAAAACAAAAACCGCCCGCGCGATCGAAGATCATGCGAGCGGCCTGCAACAATTACCTTGTCAGCCCGTTACCGTGTCAGCGGTTGTTGTATCCCCGTCCCACGCCGCGATAATTAAAGCCCGCTTGCGCCATCTTGTCCGGCTCATACACATTCCGCGCATCGATCAAGGCCGGACTCTTCATCGCCGCTTTCAGCTTATGAAAGTCCAACTGTTTGAATTCGTTCCATTCGGTCATCAAGATCAATGCATCGCAGCCCGCGGCCGCGTCGTACGGATTATCGACGGTCTTGAGGTTCGGCATAATCTGCTTGGCCACACTCATCGCGACCGGATCGTAAGCCAGTATGCTTGCCCCTTCATCTTCTAACGCTTTGATAATATCGACCGCCGGAGCGTCGCGCATGTCATCGGTGTTCGGTTTGAACGCTAACCCAAGCACACCAATCTTCTTGCCTTTCACACTACCGCCCGCCAGTTCACGAACTTTTGCCACAACATTCTTGCGCTGATCGGCGTTGATATCCATCACGGCTTGCAGCAACTGCGGATGGCGTCCGCGTTCTTTCGCCATGTGTGCCAGAGCCAACACATCTTTCGGGAAGCACGATCCGCCGTAACCGACGCCCGCATCGAGGAACGCGCGGCCAATGCGCTTATCGAACCCCATGCCCGTCGCCACTTCTTTTACATCCGCGCCAAGTTCTTCGCAGATGTTGGCAATCTCGTTGATGAAACTGATCTTCGTCGCGAGGAACGCATTCGATGCATACTTGATCATCTCGGCGGTGCGCAGATCGGTGATCATCAACGTGGCGCGCAGCGGTAGATAGAGTTGCGCCACTTTTTCCGCGGCATCACGCTCGAGCGAGCCGAGCACAATCCGATCGGGCTGCATGAAATCATAGATCGCGCTGCCTTCGCGCAAAAATTCCGGATTCGATACGACGCTGAACTTCACCGCGCGCTTTTGCTTCGATCGAATGATGTCCGCCGTCCAGTCGCCGGTGCCGACAGGCACGGTCGATTTGTTGACGACGATCAACGGATGATCCATCACTTCGGCGATCGATTCGGCGGCCTGCCGGACGTAATCCAGATCGGCTTTGCCGTCCACCGCCGATGGAGTTCCCACGGCGATGAAGACAAATTCGGCCGCGGCGTCCGGACTGGCGCCGTTGATCGCTTCGGCATACGAAGTCGTGAACGACAAGCGACCGGCATTCATGTTGCGCCGTACGATCTCTTCCAGGCCTGGCTCGTAGATCGGCAGGATGGCCTTCTTGAGATTCTCGACGCGTTCGGCGTTCACGTCTAAACACGCGACGCGATGGCCCAGGTCGGCTAAGCAAGTGCCGGTGACCAGACCCACATAGCCGACGCCTACAACTGCAATATTCTTCATAATGCTATACCTCTTTGTAAATTTTATTCACCGCAGAGAACGCTGAGAGCGCAGAGAAATAGTTTTATCACTCCGTGTACTCTGCGGTTAAGTATTCTGCTTCTACGCAAAATCATTGACGATCATCTTCGCCGTGCGACGGCCGATCTCGACCGCGAAGTTCGTGCCGCGATCCCACGGATAGACTTGCGACATCGATGCGAAGTATAACCGATCGATCGGCGTGCGTATATCAGGAATGTTCTGCGAATGATTGATCGGCGGCACGGGCTGGGCGTAGGGTTCGCGGAACAACCATGCTTTCTTGATCCACGATCGATCGAACTTGGGATTGAAGCGCGAGAGAGCCGGCACAAACCGATCGAGCAGCTCACCTTCCGTGAGTTTGAAATACACGTGATCGGGCGATAGATAATCGCCGCAATAGATCAAGTGATCGCCGCCGAAGTGATCGGGCGAAATGAAATTCGTGTGCTCACACATCGCCAAAAAGGGGAAGCCCGCTTCTTTGACCAAGTTGTGCCAATAGATGCCGCTTTCGCTGAGTTGATGGGTGAGCGATAAAATTAGCACGACCGCGCCCATCGATTTGAGATTGTTGAGCTGCGAAAGATAATCGGGCGGCAGGGAAGGCGCGAGGCGGCTCATCAAACGCGGCGAGGTCGTGACGATGCAGGCATCGTAATCGAGCGTGCCGCTGGGCGTAAACAATTTCAAGCCGCCGAATTCGTTTGAGACGATCTCGCGCACGCCCGTCGAGAGTTGGATCGCTGCGCCGCGCTGGCGCACCGCCTCGGCGAGTGTATTGAAGAAGGCTTGAAAGCCGCCGACGAACGTGCCGAGCCGCGTCGTGCGCGCGTGAATGCGCGCCCACATCCAGGCCATGTTGACTTGATTGTAATACTCCGAGAATTTGCCAATGAGCAGCGGCTTCCACATCGATTCATAAACATTCTGGCCCATGCGTTTGGTCATCCACTCATCGGCCGTTACTTGTTCGAGCGATTTCCAATTGGAACTGAATTTCAGATAGGCCCCGGCCAGACCGAAGCGAATGACATCTTTTAATGGAAAATGCCGCAAAAGAAACAGCGGCATGTTGGTGAACATCGAATCGAAGGGATGGAATTTTCCTTGATAGTAAATCGCAGTAATGGGTCGCGGGAATAATACTTTATCGCTTGCGCCGATCTCTTTGATCAGACCGAGCACGCTTGCATCGGTTTGGAACCAGTGATGGTAGAACCGCTCGATCGACCAGTCCCAATTCGGTTCTTTGAAACCCGAGGCCAAGCCGCCGACATTCGGAGATGCTTCATACACCGTGACTTGATGACCTGCCCCGGCGAGATCGTACGCGGCGGCGAGTCCGGCGGCACCGGCGCCGATGATGGCGATCGATTTAGGGGTAATAGATGATTGAGACATGAGGCTGATTAGTGCTGAGTAATTAGTATGGCTTAATGCTTACTGCGTAATTACGCCATACGCAACACGCATTATCATTAGGATGTCGTCGCTTCTGATTCTTGGACGTGCGCCGCTTTCGCGAAATCACTCCAGCGCAAACTTTGATGCGCCATGAAATAAAAACCGAGTAAGGTAATGGGCAGCCACAAGGCCGCGTGCAAGACTAAGGTATAAGCCGTGGCTGTGGCGGGAACAACGCCAGCGGCGGACAAAATTGCAATGCCCGGCGCATCGAACGTGCCGATGTAACCTGGCGCGGCGGGCAGCGTCGTCGCTAAATTCACGATGCCGTTCATCAGCATCAACGTGAAGAAACTGACTTCGAAGTTGAACGCGTGCATCACGAACCAATACTTCACCGTTTCCAACAGCCAGATCAAGATCGAGGTGAAGAAGATCATGACGATGTGTTCGAAGTCGCGCAGCGCCGCCAGGCCGTGCATAAACCGATCGATGAAGCCGCGGACTTGATCGCGCAGGCGATGCGGCAGCAGATGATCGATCAGCGGGTTGTACAATCGGGCTGCGAGGATCGGTCGGGCGGCGAGGAATAGAAAAACGATCAAGGCGGTGAAGAAGATCAAACTGCCGAAGACCACGATCGATCGAACGGTATCGGTCAAAAACGGCACGGTCGGCAGCGTGACGAAGACGAACAACAGCATCACCAAGCCGTCGAAGATGCGCTCGACGATCACCGTCGCCAATGATGAACTGACGCTGACTTGATCGTTGCGCTTCAACACGTACGCGCGCAGCAATTCGCCCGCGCGCGCCGGATACACATTGTTGCCCATGTAGCCGATGACGACGACTGGAAACAAACGCCGCACGCCGATGGGCTTGAGCGGCTTCAATAAATAATGCCAG
>JBGQGR010000369.1:0-4060 GCA_041497495.1 Anaerolineae bacterium
CACACGCTTCAAGAACGTTTCCACGTTCTCACGCCGCGCGCCCGGCCGCGAACCGGAGATCGCATCCGACATTTCGACGATGATCGCTTCGATCTATTCCTGCGGCACTTCATGATGATGCGCTGCGATCGCGTTGAGGACTTTGGGATTGTTGATCCCGAAGCGTTTGGCAAACTCGGCGCCGAGTTTCGCATGTGTGCCCTCAAACTCATGATCGATCGCCTTGCCGATGTCGTGCAGCAAGCCGCCGATCTTGGCGACTTTCACATCGGCGCCCAACTCGGCGGCGAGGATCGCCGCGATGCGCGATGACTCAATGGCGTGATAATGCTGATTCTGTCCGTAGGATGTGCGGAACCTCAAGCGACCGAGCAGCTTTAGAATTTCCGGATGCAAGCCCGGCACGCCCGCTTCGATCGCCGCGCGTTCGCCTTCGTCTTTGATCACACGCTCGACTTCGGCCTCGGCATCTTCGACCAGCTTCTCGATCCGTGTCGGATGAATGCGTCCATCTTGGATCATCTGGGTCAGCGCGATCTTCGCTATTTCGCGCCGCACGGCATCGAAGGAGGATAACGTCACCGCTTCCGGTGTATCGTCCACCACAATATCGACGCCGGTCGCACGTTCGATCGCGCGGATGTTGCGGCCATTGCGGCCAATGATGCGGCCTTTCATCTCGTCATTCGGCAGTGGCACCAAGCTAGTTGAAACTTCAGCCGCTTGCTCGGTCGCAATGCGCTGCACGGCCAGCACGACGATCTCGCGGGCTTTTTGATCGGCCTGCTCCTTGATCTCAGCCTCCACCTGACGCAGCACCCGCGCCATATCGCCGCGAGCATCAGCCTCGACCATCTTCAACAGTTCTTGCTTCGCTTCTTCGCGCGGCATGCCGGCGATGCGCTCCAACTCGCTGACGATCTGCGCGTGCTCTTTCTCCAGATCGTTTTGCAGCTTATCCATCTGGCTCTGGCGCTGATTTAATTTACGATCGCGCTGATCGACCTTCTCCAATTTCTGATCAAGTTCTTCGCGCCGCTTGTTCAGGCGCTCTTCTTCGCGCTGCCACTCGCCGCGGCGGCGCTTGAGCTCCGCTTCCGCATCGTCGCGCACTTTGATCGCTTCATCTTTAGCCGCTAACGTCACTTCCTTCGCTTTGATCTGCGCCTCTTCGGCGATGCGTGTGCGCTCAACATCTAATTCCTGCTTGGCAACTTTATTGCGATTGCTGGCAATGACATAGCCCACGACTCCACCCACTGTCAAGGCTACCACCGCCAACACGATTGTTACGACACTGTCCATGGTTATTCCTCTACTTCATCAAATGAATTATCCTCTAAGGCTTCCCCTGCATCTGCTTGAACCGATTGCCACGCGGCCGCGACTGCTTCTCGAATGATCTCGTAATCGAAGCCGCGCCGCGCCAGATATTGGCTCAACTTCAGCGCAAATTCTTTCTGCGGCAGTTGCTTAAACCGATTGGCTTTCGCTAACGCCGATCGGGTTGCCGCACCTTCTTCGTCATGCTTAACTTCGCTCAACACTTGATCGATGGCTTCACGATCGACGCCCTTGCGCAGCAGCTCTTGTTTCAGCGCGCGCGAACTGCGGGGCGAGAAGGCCGATCGGTTTTCCAGCCAGTACTTGATGAACTCCGCATCGTTCAACAAGTCCGCGCGCTGCAAACGATCGATCACTTGATCGATCACATCGGGACTGACTTCGGCCTTCTTCAAGTTCTGGCGGACTTCGCTGCTGCTGCGCGGGCGAACCGCTAAAAAGTTCAACGCGCGATTGTGCGCCTTCTCAACTTCGTCGGCCCCGCGCAATTGGTCGATGTCCGCGTCGCTCAATTCCTGTCCGCGCTTCAGCCGGATCGCCTCGATCGCCGCCAGCCCAAAGGCGAACTGGCCGTCGAGAAACACATTAACGCGATCTTTATTTTTCTTCTGCGCGACGAGCGCGGTAATTGTTCCCGACATCTTCTGCGGTCTGCGGTCGATAAACAAAACGAGCCGTGACTTGACTCAGCCACAGCTCGTCGATCGACAACGGATGTCCGCGATTCGGATTGTGATTACAACAAGATACGGTGTGTTAAATCAACTGACAGGTATGACCCACTGCCGCTTGCGCACGACAACTGCTAAATAGTCTACACCCATCGCAAAAGGCAATCACCATCTTCGCTATACCTGCCGAAGTTTCATTACAACAAACAACTGGACTCTCAGCGCTATCCGAGTGGATAGCCGTCCGTATCTTTACAATCGAATCGACGGACCGCCCATGAATCAACTTGCTGCGGCGGTGCGTTCTGAGTGCCGCGCGGAATTAAGTTTTGCGCGGCGCTTGCCCGATAAATGGCTGGGCAAATGAAACCTTAAAATAACTTGATGCGATTATACCATTAGATAAGTGCAAGTGCCAATCGACGCGTTGACTTCAAGATGAGAACATTCTATACTGAAATCGAACAGTGACTAAGGAACTTGCCGATTGCGGTTTAGGCGTCATTGCGAAGCGCATCTATTTGCGCTGAAGCAATCTCCATGACTATCAATGAGATTGCATCCGCTGCGTCTCGCAATGACATCAAATCAGAAACACTTGCACCGCACTGCGTTGCCCATGCCCAACTCTCCGCTGGAGAGTTGGCGGGCCGCCAGGCGTGATGCAGAGCAGGTGTCGAAAATCAGAAATTAGAGATTCCTACTCTTCGTCCTCACTCTTATCCGACTCGACCGCGGCCTCCGTGCCGCTGCCGCCGAGCCGCGTCTTGCCGGCGGCCTTCGCCGCATGCGCGCGGATCTCTTGATCGATCTGAGTCATGATGTCCACATGCTGCTTCAAAAACTCTTTCGCGTTCTCGCGGCCCTGCCCGAGTTTAGTGTCGCCATAGGCGAAGAACGCGCCGCGCTTGGTGACAATTTCCAACTCCGTGCCGATGTCGAGAATGTCGCCCGATTTGCTGATGCCTTCATTGAACATGATGTCGAACTCGGCTTCGCGGAACGGCGGCGCGACTTTGTTCTTCGTCACGCGCACGCGCACGCGATTACCCGTCGCTTCGCCGTCGCCTTTGATTGTTTGAATGCGCCGCACGTCCAATCGAACCGAAGCGTAGAACTTCAGCGCATTGCCGCCCGTCGTCGTTTCGGGATTGCCAAACATCACGCCGATCTTCATGCGCAGCTGGTTCGTGAAAATCACGGCGGCATTACTCGCTTTGATCGCACCGGAAAGTTTCCGCAGGGCTTGGGACATCAATCGGGCTTGCAGACCCATGTGCGAGTCGCCCATCTCGCCTTCGATCTCAGCGCGCGGCACCAGCGCGGCCACCGAATCGATCACAATCACATCGATCGCGCCGGAATGGATCAACGCATCGGCGATCTCCAACGCTTGCTCGCCCGTATCGGGCTGCGAGATATACAAGTTCTCAATATCGACGCCGCACACGGCCGCATAGCCAGGATCGAGCGCGTGCTCCATATCGATGTACGCGCACGTGCCGCCGCGCCGCTGTGACTCCGCGACAATGTGCTGGCACAATGTCGTCTTGCCCGATGATTCCGGCCCGTATATTTCAGTGATGCGGCCCTTCGGAATGCCGCCCACGCCCAGTGCCAGATCAAGCGCTAAGGTTCCCGTCGGGATCGAATCGACTTCCAGATGCGTCGCTTCGCCCAAACGCATGATGGCGCCTTCACCATATTTTTTCGTGATCGAAGCGAGCGTCGTTTCTAAAGCTTTGTTTTTTCCATCGGCTGGCATGTGAGTCTCCTCTTAGCATATCGCTTATCGCATATCGTTCGATATATCTTATCACTTGCATCTTGCAACGTGTTGAGTGTACAACATTCATCATCGCGTTGCAAGTATCTGCTTCCCTCTCCTGCCGATACTTTTGCTTTGCCCATGTCCGGCGCAATGCGCCGGTGGGCCGCTAGGCGTCATCGGCAGGGGGAGGGATTGAGGGTGGGGTAAGTTGGCAACTTGTCTTACCGATGATATGATGATCGCATGCAACGTTTCATGCGCCCCGTACACTTGC
>JBGQGR010000370.1:0-4052 GCA_041497495.1 Anaerolineae bacterium
GGATCGACAATTACCGGGCTGAGATGTGGGATAAGCAAATGGAAGGCGATCTGGCAAGTGGCCGCCTTGATTCTGTACTGCGCGAGGTCGAACAGGAGTATCAGGCTGGTCAAAGCAAGCCGTTATGAAGCATCACACCCTGCCTCGCTTTTGGCAGCATTATCGCCAGTTGCCTCCGGCGATACAAAAGTTAGCAGACAAGAACTTTGAACTACTCAAGACTGATCCACATCATCCGTCATTACACCTTAAGAAAGTAGGCACGCCAAAACAATTGTGGTCGGTGCGCATTGGAGCACAGTATAGAGCACTGGGTTTAGATAAATCTGAGGGCATCATTTGGTTCTGGATTGGACCACACGCTGAATATGACAAATTGCTGTCTTAACAAGCGATCGAAAGAGATTAGCTTGTGCAGCACAAAGCCGGTCTTATTAAAGGGCCGGTTTTTTGTTAGAAGTGGTTTGCGATAAGGAGCGAACATGACTGAAGCCAATCTCGATCTTTTGCGCCGCGCGATCGAAGTTGCCCGACAATCACGCGAGCACGGCAATCATCCGTTCGGGGCGATCTTGGCCAATGCGCATGGATCGATCTTGCTCGAAGCCGAGAACAGTGTGGTGACCGATCGAGATTGCACCGGGCACGCCGAGTTGAACTTGATGCGCAAGGCATCGCGACAATTTGATCGATCGATCTTGAATGAATGTACCTTATACACCAGCACCGAACCGTGCGCGATGTGTGCCGGATCGATCTTCTGGGGTGGTATCAGCCGCGTCGTGTACGGACTCAGCGAGGTCGGCCTACTGGAGATTGTCGGCGATAGTGCGCCCGACTCATTTTTGTCGCTGCCCTGCCGCGAGGTGTTCGCGCACGGCCTGCGATCGATCGAGGTGATTGGTCCGCTGCTCGAAGCAGAAGCGCGGCAAGTGCATGCTGGTTTTTGGCGATAAAGGCTTAGCCAGGAATTAGACCGAGGATCGAGGTTCCGAACGTCTATGACCATTGGGTATATTTGCCGCTGGTGAAGAAGTAGACCACCCTGTAAATTATCCGCCGCGCTTATGATCGATCATGAGTGCGGCGTTTGCGTTTGACGCAGTCTGAGAAAATCGCCTATACTAGAGCCAGTTGATCGGCCATCGAGCGATCCGGGCGATTAGCGTAAATCCATTACCAGGGGGAAATTTCTCATGAACGAGAATAGTCAACTCGCATTTCTGAATAAAGAGCTGGACGGTTTAGTTTCCCGATTCAAAGCCGATCGGGATCGCCACAAGCAAACCGCCTTGTGGGTCAAGTTGATGACTGCGCTGCTCGCCGCGCTGGCGATGATCGCGTTAGGGATTCAAGGTGTGGCTACTCAAGAACTGTTGAAGAACGTGGCACTGGTGTTGAATGCAGCGATCACCGTGTTTGCGGCTTACGAAGTTTTCTTTGAACCGCGCAAATTATGGGTCAGAGAAACCATCGTTCTGTCGAAACTGAGAGACATTCAGCGCGACTTGAAATACGATCTGGCCAAGGACTCGAATATGTCTGACGAGAAATTAAGCGCTTACAAAGAGGCGATCAACCGCATATTGAAAGACAGTCTGGACGACTGGGTCAAAGATAAAGCCGTGACCTAAGCCGTCGACCGAGGTTCCGATCGTATACAATCACTGGGTGTATTTGCCGCTGGTGAAAAAGTAAATGAGATTTTCAAAAGCACGCACGAATGAATGTTGAACCGGCTTCTGGTTGAAGCCGGTTTTGTTCTATCGCGCTTATTTGTAGCCATGCGGCAGATATGCTATTATCGTGCTGAAGGATAAGACATAGCCAGGTTGCTATCAACTGCAAAGCGATCGATTAGAATGCTCAAGCGGGTTGCGTTTATTATATATTCGTTGTTTATCATCTATCTAGGAATTATTGTACTGCGAAGGCTTTTGCCGCCGGATTACATTATGACGGCCACACAAGTAATGCTTGGGCTAGAAACTCCGCCACCCGATACATCGTCCCGCATCTTTTTTTCGCCTGATTATCAATGGTTTGCCGCCACAATCGTCACTGCACCTTTTACGACCACAACCTATCACACGAGTTTTGAAGTTGGCACAACAGATGGAACGATCCGCTGGAAAGTAATTGATGAATTCAGACAGAGAGTCAATGATTTCATAAATCCAGAATTCCTTCAATGGTCACGTGATGGACGCTGGGGCTATTTCGAAAACCGCTCTAACCTTGCCTATGATTCATGCAGAGAAAATGTAAGTGCCGCAGACCTGCACAAGGTTGATCTACAAACTGGTGAAGTCAAAGATTTAGCTCCACCCCTTGGTCGTCGTCTGTGGCTTTCAGCCGATGAAGCAGTGGTCGTATATGAAGGGCAGACTGATCACCAGCCGGTGTTCCGCAATCTGACGACGGGTCAAGAACATACAATTAAACTGGCACTGGGTGTTGACGACCGAATCAATTCGGTTATTGGTTCACCAGACGCAACCGCATTTATCATAACTGTTTCGATGCATATCTGTTCGTCAGACATGAACTGGAGAAACAAGTATCCTACTTCTTCTGTGATACGGGTAGATGCTAAAACGATGACGACAACTACTTTGATCCATGAGGACCCGCGTTACTTTGTAATAGATAAGTGGTCAAACGTAGATGCAGTCCTAATGCACGATCAAAACTGGGATCGATGGGAAATGAATCCCCAAACAGGGCAAATTGTTCCGTCTGGAAAATGAGGCCTTAAACAACAACCTGGCCTGCCGCTGAAATTGAACTATCCCAGCACTTCATCGCTCACACTGCGCGTCCTTCGACTGCGCGGTGAATCAGATTGATTCACCGCTTCGCTCAGGATGCTTTCTTGGCGGATGCGCGTGAGCGACAACACGGATTGCAATGTGCCGCCGCCGATCAACGCGAAGCCGATTGAATAGAGCAGCAAAATCATAGCCGTGATGATTTGTCCCGCTGCGATCATGAAGCCGGCGGAGATCAAAGTGTAAATGGACAGCGCCACTTCAATCCATGCCTGCCACGTTTGTTTCGGATCGATCCTGATCGAACTCTGCCCGTTCGAGCCGCGTTTGGGCGTGCGCTTGAACTCGCTCGATTGATTCAACAATCCTTCGACGACATTCAGCGCATTGTTGAACGTCAGACCGAAACCGATCGCCAGCAAAAGCGGGAACATGATCAGTTTACGCCGCCAATCTCGATAGAGCACCATTTGCGACAGCACATGCTCCAACGGCAAACCGATGCCGCCAAGGCCGAGGAACGTCAACGGAATTTGTTGCAGCCACTGCGGATGCAGCGACAGCGGCAGCCACGCCAAAATCACGATCAGCATCATCAAGTGCGCGGCGTAACCGCTGAGATACATCAGGCTGAAAAATTTTTGCCGCAGCGTTAATTTTGATTTCAACAGCGGCACACTGAGTTTTCTCAGGCACTGCGCGCCGCCCTTCGCCCAACGGCCATGCTGAGTCTTGATGTTGACCACATGATCCGGTTCTTCTTGCAAGACCGTCACGTCCGGCACGAAGGCGCAGCGCCAGCCCTGCATCGCCGCGCGCAAACTCAAATCCATATCTTCACACAACGTATCCTGCGCCCAACCGCCGCTCGTTTCAATACACTCTGTGCGCCAGATGCCCGCCGAACCGTTGAAGATCATCGGCAGGTTGGATCGATTGCGCGAGAATTGCTCGACGATGAAATGCCCGTCTACGCCAATCGCCAATGCGCGCGCGAGCGGGGCTGTGGTGGGCAGATGATCCCAGCGGGCTTGCACAAAGCCGATCGATTCACCGGCGAAATGTGGCAGCATCTGTTTCAAGAAATTTGGCGCGGGCACAAAATCGGCATCAAAGATCGCGATGAAGTTGCCTTTGGCTTGATCAAGTCCAGCGCTCAACGCGCCTGCTTTGTAACCCGTGCGGTTCGATCGATGCAGCAGTTCGATATCGATCCCGCGCGCCCGATAGACTTCGACGCGCGATCGGGCAAGCGCCGTCGTCCGATCGTTTGAATCATCC
>JBGQGR010000371.1:0-4051 GCA_041497495.1 Anaerolineae bacterium
GCAGCATGATCCGCGCACAGCCGTCATCATCGGGAACGCCGACTTTAGTCGGCAACCGACTGAAGTCGGCGCTCCGTGTTCACTTCAATCTGCCTCAATCACTGACTATCGACCGAATGATGTCACGCTGCAAGTTCGATCTGATCAATCGAGTTGGCTCGTCCTCGCCGATACGTACTTCACCGGCTGGCAGGCCTTCGAAGTGAAGCCTGATCAATCGGAAACCGAAATCCCGATCGTGAAAGCCGACGGTAACTTCCGCGCGGTATTGATCGATGCGGGCGATCATACGATCCATTTCAAATATAGTCCGTGGTCGTTCAAGTTGGGCTTGTTCATTTCGTTCATGGGCTGGATGCTGGTCGTGTTCACGCTGGGCATCTGGGTGTGGCGCTTGGCCTATCGCGAAGAAGAACACGCGGGCACGACCGTCAGACGCGTGGCGAAAAATTCGATCGCGCCAATGCTGCTCAACTTGTTCAATCGCCTGATCGATTTCGCTTTCGCCGCGTTGATGCTGCGCATCTTGCAGCCGGAGAACGCGGGCAACTATTACTTCGCGGTGGTGATCGTCAGCTGGTTCGAAATTCTGATGAACTTCGGACTGAACACGCTGCTCACGCGCGCCGTCGCCCGCGCTCGATCGGATGCCAATAAATATTTTTCCAACACATCGATCCTACGTTTGATCCTCGCGGGCGTATCGATCCCGCTGGTGTTGATTGTCATCGTCATCTGGCACAGCGCATTCACGCTGACCACTGAGACCGTCATCGCGATCATCTTGCTCACGCTGGCGCAAATTCCCAGCAGTCTCTCGACCGGCATCACGTCGATGTTTTACGCGTATGAGAAAGCCGAATATCCGGCGGTCATCGGCGTCGTCACGGTGATGTTGAAAGTGTTGTTCGGCGTGCCAGTGTTGATCTTGGGCGGCGGCATCATCGGCTTGGCGGCCGTGAGTTTGTTGGTCAACCTGATCACGTTTGTCGTGCTCAGCCGCATGCTGATTCACAATGTCGTGCGTCCGCACATCGAAAGCGATCCGGCGTTGCGGCGCGGCATGCTGCGTGAATCATTCCCGTTGATGTTGAATCATTTACTGGCAACGCTGTTCTTCAAGATCGATGTGCCGATGCTGGAAGGGCTGCGTGGCTCGACGACCGTCGGTTGGTACAGCACGGCTTACAAGTGGATCGATGCGCTCAACATCATTCCGGCTTATTC
Organism: Anaerolineae bacterium; assembly: GCA_041497495.1. Lineage (GTDB taxonomy): Bacteria > Chloroflexota > Anaerolineae > Fen-1058 > Fen-1058 > JBGQGR01. The sequence continues at coordinate 1,228 of JBGQGR010000371.1, forward strand.
GACGCTGGCGTTGTTTCCCGTCATGTCACGTCAAGCGATCGAAGACAAAGACGCGCTGATGCGATCGACGCGCTTGGGCATTAAGTTATTAGTGATGATTGCTTTGCCACTTGCCGTAGTGACAACCTTCATCGCGCCGTTTCTCGTGTTGCTCTTAGGCGGGCCATCATACTTGCCGCACGCGGGCATCGCACTGACGATCATGATCTGGTCGATCCCGTTCGGCTGGATCAATAGCATCGTCAACTACATCTTGATCGCGCTCGGCCAGCAAGCGAAGTTGACGCGCGCGTTCATCGTCGGCTTGCTGTTCAACATCGCGGCCAACTTGATTTTGATCCCGCGCTTTTCCTACATCGCCGCCGCCTTCATTACTATACTGTCCGAACTCGTCGAAGGTTTTGTGTTCGTCATCTATCTCGATCGATCGCTTGGTTCGATCCGCTGGATCGGTTTGCTGTGGCGTGTGTTCCTCTCGGCAGCGATCATGTTCGGCGCGATCTGGCTGCTGTGGCCCGTTCAATCGATTGTAGCGTTAGTCGTTGGAATGATCGTCTATCCGATCAGCTTGCTCGTCCTGCGCGCGATCGGGCCGGAGGAACGATCGATGCTGACGAGGTTGCGGGGGAGAGAACGCGAGACGGCGGGATAGCGAGAAAATACATTGGTTTAATCAGCGCTGTGCTATAATCAAAATGTGCCTGATTACTTGCCCAATGTCCAAAATGCGAGAATCGATCCTCGTAAGCTGCGGGACTATGCACTTAACGCCAAACATGCAGACGGGCAGTTCAAGGCTGCATTCTTTGCACAGATGGGTTACGCGACAGCCGATTGGCAACGGCTCGAACAAGATATTCGCGAGCAACACCTAACACAGCCTGTTGAACCGGGTCATCCATCTGCCTTCGGAACCAAGTATGTGATCACTGCACCATTAACTGGACCAAATGGCGCAGTGCGACAAGTAACCACCGTTTGGCTCATACGACCTAGTCGCGATTATGCAGAGCTGGTAACCATTGAACCGGCAGCACGACGAAAGGTGAACTAAAATGAATACAACGCTTCAATTGCTAGATACAGTTATTGCCTCTGTCAATCTACCCGATCATCAAGTGCTGGCTGGTGACCTCGGCACGATCGTCGAAGTCTATGCTGAGCCTGAACCGGCCTTTGAAGTTGAATTCGTCAATCCTGACGGCACAACTCGGGCACTGTTGACATTGTCGCCCAATCAAGTCCGTCGCCTGTCGGAAAGCGATGTCTTGACTACACGTCAACTGCCGCTCGCGGTTTGAACAAGTCACACCTGTTTGCTAATCGAAAAGCATCAAGATCGATTTACAATGTCTTGATGCTTTTTGTTTTAGATAAATTATCCTGCGCGCGATCGGGCCAGAGGAACGATCGATGCTGGCAAGGTTGAGAGGTCGCGGCGAATCAGCGAGTTGGCAAATAGTTGAAGAGTGAGATTGCACAAAGAAAAGATCGTTGTACCAACACCATTTCGTTACTCCAGTTACTAGCCTACTCTGCACCATGTCATTGCGAGCGTAGCGAACCAATCTTAGCAGATAATTATAGAGATTGCTTCGTCGCCTCCTTCGACTACGCGCTGCGCGCTTCGCTCAGGATGCTTCTCGCAATTACAGCGCATCCACGCACCACGCAATACGCATCACGTTTTCACGCATCACTCTTCACTTATCATCTGTGGTAGAATCAGCCGAACTCATTTCGGAGAACCCTCATGCTCATTCGTCTCGAAAACATCGATCAATACGTCGGCCAAACCGTCACCGTCGAAGGCTGGCTGTACGACAAGACCGATAAAGGTAAATTGCAATTCCTGCAAGTGCGCGACGGCACCGGCATCGTGCAGGCGGTCGTCTTTCAAAAAGATGTCACGCCTGAACTCTTTGAAGCCGCGAAACGCTTGTCGCAAGAATCGAGCATCGTCGTGACGGGCGTGGTCCGGTCGGATCCGCGATCGCCGGGCATTCCCGGCGGTTTCGAGATCGGCGTGAACGATCTCAAAGTGATCCAACTCGCCGCCGAGTATCCGATCACGCCCAAAGAGCACGGCGTCGAATTCTTGATGGACAATCGACATCTGTGGCTGCGATCGAGCCGGCAGTGGGCGATTCAGCGCATCCGATCGACGACAATGCGCGCAATCCGCGAGTGGCTGGACAAGTATGGCTTGATGGAAGTCAGCACGCCGATCCTCACGCCGAACGCGGCCGAAGGCACGTCGACGTTATTCAATGTGGAATACTTCGACACGCAGGCGTATCTGGCACAGACCGGGCAGTTATATAATGAAGCGAACATCTTCGCCTTCAAGGGCGTGTACTGTTTCGGCCCGACGTTCCGCGCCGAGAAATCGAAGACGCGCCGACATCTGACCGAGTTCTGGATGGTCGAACCGGAGATCGCCTTCTGCGATCTTGATCGATTGCTGGAAATCGAAGAGCAGTTCGTCAGTCACATCGTACAGACGTGCTTGATGGAACGATCAAACGAATTGAAAGTTCTGGGGCGCGACATCACCAAACTGCAAAGCATCAGCGCGCCCTTCCCACGCATTCGCTATGACGAAGCGATCGATCGCTTGAAGAAACTTCACGCCGAGACGGCTGATCCCGAACAAAAAGAATTGTTGAAGATCGAATGGGGCGATGATTTCGGCGCGCCGCACGAAACGGCGTTGACGCAGATGTTCGATAAGCCGGTGTTCGTCGTCGGTTATCCGACCGTGGTCAAAGCCTTCTACATGGAACCGTGGCCGGATCGACCGGAAGTATGCAAGAGCGCGGAC